>CAXMQD010000243.1:0-10644 GCA_964194965.1 uncultured Acidimicrobiia bacterium
ACAACTTCGCGGCCGAGCAGGAGGCCGCCCGCCGGGGTCTCGGCTTGGCGATCCTGCCCCGGCTCAATCTGCGCGACGATCTCGATGCCGGGCGCCTGGTTGCGGTGCTGCCGGGCTATGAAGTCACCCCTGGAGTCTTGAGCCTGGTGCGCCCGGCGACGCCGTTCGAGCCGCCCAAGCTGCGGGCTTTCATCGATTTTATTACTGTGGCCTTGCGCGCGCGGGCGCGGCCCGATCCCGGTATCGCGCCCACCGCGTGACAACCCGATCAGCCGCTGCCGATGAGCTCCAGCCAGTCCTGCTCGCTGAGGGCCGTCACCCCAAGCTCGGCCGCCTTGCGCGCCTTGGAGCCGGCATCCGCGCCGATCACCACATAGTCGGTCTTTTTCGAGACCGAGCCGGCGACCTTGGCGCCCAACGCCTCGGCCCGTGCCTTGGCCTCGCCGCGGGTCACGGTCGCGAGCGTGCCGGTGAACACCACGGTCTTGCCGGAGATCGGGGATTCGCCGGCCGGGGCTTCGAAATCCTGGGGCTGGACTTCGTTCGCGAGGTCGGTGACGACATCGGTGTTATGTGGCTCAGCGAAGAAATCGACGATTGTCGCCGCGACCTTCGGCCCAATGCCGTCGATATTCTCGAGCGCCTGGCGCGCCTCGCTGTCCACGTCTTCCGCCCGCTGCATGTCGCGGGTGAAGTCGCGGAACGAGACATAGGTCTTGGCGAGCAACTGCGCGGTCGTTTGACCGACCTGGCGGATACCGAGGGCGTAGATGAAGCGGTCGAGCCCGATGCGCCGGCGCGCCTCGACGGCGGCGACCAGATTTGCCACCGACTGCGCGCCCCAACCCTCGCGCGCGGCGATTTCCTCCGCGCGCGCCTTCAGACGAAAGATATCGCCCGGGCGCGAGATCAGTTTGTCTTGCCAGAAGGCCTCGATCTGTTTGGCGCCAAGTCCCTCGATGTCGAAGGTGTCGCGGCTGACGAAATGCTTGAGCCGTCCGACCGCCTGGGCCGGGCAGATTAGGCCGCCGGTGCAGCGCCGTACCACTTCGCCTTCCTCCCGGACGGCGTGGCTTTGGCATTTGGGACAGTGCGCGGGCATCTGGTAGGGAACCGCGTCGGCCGGCCGTTTATCCAAGACCACTTCGACCACTTGTGGGATCACGTCGCCGGCGCGCTGGACCACCACGGTGTCGCCGATACGCACGTCTTTGCGGGCGATCTCGTCTTCGTTGTGCAATGTCGCGTTGGACACCACGACGCCGCCCACGGTGATCGGCTCGAGCCGCGCCACCGGGGTCAGCGCGCCGGTGCGCCCGACCTGGATGTCGATATCGATCAGCCGGGTTCGGGCCTGCTCGGCCGGGAACTTGTGGGCGATGGCCCAGCGGGGCGCGCGGCTAACGAAGCCCAGGCGCTCTTGCCAATCGAGGCGGTCGACCTTGTAGACCACGCCATCGATGTCGTAGGGCAGGTCCGGGCGCGCGGCCATGATCTCCTCGTGGTAGGCCAGCACCTGTTCCAGGCTACGGCACAGCCGGGCCGGCTCGTTGAGCTGGAAACCCCAGGCGGCCAGGCACGCCCGCGCCGCCTCCATGGTATCGCCCAGGGGCTTTGCGCCCGGCGGCGCCACGATCTCGCCCCAGGTGTAGGCGAAGAAGTGCAGCGGCCGCGCCGCCGTGATCTCGGGGTCGAGCTGGCGCAGCGAGCCGGCGGCGGCGTTGCGCGGGTTGGCGAAGACCTTCTCCCCGGCCGCCGCCTGGCGCGCGTTGAGCGCCTGGAACTCGGCGCGCCGCATATAGACCTCGCCGCGCAACTCGATCGCCTCCGGTGCCGCGCCGGCCAGGCCCGGGGGCAGATCGGCGATGGTGCGCAGGTTGACGGTAATGTCCTCGCCGGTGGTGCCGTCGCCGCGGGTCGCACCCTGGACGAAGCGGCCCACCTCGTAACGCAACGAAGCCGAGACGCCGTCGATCTTGGGTTCGGCCAGGATCGCCACCTCGGCCTCCGCGCCCAACCCCAGGAAGCGCCGGATGCGGGCCAGAAACTCCGCGACCTCATCTCCGTCGAAGGCGTTGCCGAGGGACAGCATGGGCACCTTGTGGCGCACTTTGGCGAAGCCGCCGGCGGGTGCCGCGCCGACCCGGGCCGAGGGGCTGTCGGGGCGGACCAGTGCGGAAAAGCGCGCCTCGATGGCTTCGTTGCGGCGGCGCAGGGCGTCGTATTCCGCGTCCGATACCTCGGGCGCATCGTCTTGGTGATAGAGCCGGTCGTGACGCCCGATCTCGGTGGCCAGATGGGCCAACTCCGCCGCCGCCTGTTTCTCGGTAAGCTTAGCGACCGGGACCTCGGCGCCCCGGACCTCGGCGGCCCGGACTTCGGCGCCTGGCCCGGTCATCCCGCCTCCGCGTCGATCAGACGCTTGGCCGCGGCGCGCGCCTCTTCGGTGACCTCGGCGCCGGACAGCATGCGGGCGATCTCCTCCTCGCGTTCGCCGGGGTCGAGCGGGCTGACCCGGGTTGCCACGCGCGCGCCATCGGTCTCTTTGTGAACTCGCCAGTGGTGGGCGCCGCGCGCGCCGACCTGCGGGGAATGGGTCACCACCAGCACCTGAATCGCCCCGCCGGTCGCGTTACCGGTCAGCCGGGCCAGGCGTTCGCCGACCGCATGGGCGGTGGCGCCGCCCACGTTGCTGTCGACCTCGTCGAATACCAGGGTGCCGACCGGGCTGACTCCGGCCAGCACCACCTTGAGCGCCAGCAGGAAGCGCGACAGCTCGCCGCCGGAGGCGATCTTGGCGAGCGGGCCGGGCGGGCTGCCCGGATTGGTCGCGACCTCGAAGGCGATGCGGTCCAGACCCTGGCCACTCCAGGCGTCCGGCTCGAGCCGCAGGATCTGGGTCTGGAACACGGCCTTGTCGAGCTTGAGTGGCGCGAGTTCCCGGTTCACCGCCTGGTCCAGCGGCTTGGCGGCCTTGGTGCGCGTCCGGCTCAACTTTTCGGCGGCCGTCTGGTAGGCGGCTTGGGCGGTTGCGACCGCGCGCTCGAGTTCAGCCAGTTGCGCGCCGTCTCCCTCGATGCCGGCCAGGCGCCCAGCTAACTCGGTACGCAGGTCGGACAGGGCCTCGGTCTTGACGCCGTGTTTGCGGGCCAAGTCGCGCAGCGCGAACAGACGGTCCTCGACCTCGCCGAGCCGGCCGGCGTCGAGCTCCAGCTCGGAGGCCGCGGTGCGTAGCGCGGCCAGCGCCTCGTCGGTCTCCAACACCGCGCGTTCGACCGCGGCCAATGCCGGCGCCAGGCGTCCGGCGGCCTGCTCGGCGACCCGCCCGAGTGCGCGGCGCGCGTCCGACAGGCACGAATCCGCCCCGGTTGCGCCGCCGCCGCCCTCCAAGGCGGTAACCGCGGCGGTCATGGCATCGCTCAGCTTCTCGGTGTTCATCAGCAGGCCGCGCTGCTCGGCGAGGCGCGACTCCTCGCCGGGAGCCGGGTCGAAGGCGTCCAGTTCGTCGACCGCATGGCGCAGGAAAGTCTCGTCCCGGCGCGCGGTCTCGAGTTGCTGCGCCGCCCGGTCGCGCGCCGTGCCGGCCGCGCGCCAGGCGGACCACAGGGCCGCCACGCGGCGTGCCGCCTCGGCGCAGTCGCCATAGGCGTCGAGCAGGGCGCGGTGGCTGGCCGGGTCGAGCAAGCCGCGTTGCTCGAACTGTCCCTGGATCTCGACCAAGGTGTCGCCGAGCCGACGCAGCAAGCCGGCCGACACCGGCTGGTCGTTGACGAAAGCCCGGCTGCGCCCGTCGGCGCCGAGCAGACGGCGCAGCACCAGCAAGTCATCCTCGGTCGCGATCTCGTGCTCTTCCAGAAGCGCCCGCGCCGGGTGTCCGGTCTCGATCTCGAAGGCGGCGGCGACCGAGGCCTGCTTGGCGCCGTGACGCAACAGGCCCGCATCCGCGCGGTTGCCGAGCGCCAAGCCGAGTGCATCGAGCAGGATCGACTTGCCGGCGCCGGTCTCGCCGGTCAACACGCAAAGCCCGCTGTCGAAAGACAGATCGAGGCGGTCGATCAGAACGACGTCGCGGACCGACAGGCTAACCAGCATGCGGACCTCTTGAGAATACTGGGCGAAACCAAACCTAGTGGACCTTCGGTATAATCCACTAAATTATCGAATTCCACATCCGGGATATCCAAGAATCGTTTTGTTCTTGCGGCCGCAGGTCGTTTCCCGTCAAGAGCACGTAACTGTCCGCGTACCAGATGCTGCCCGGATAGTTGTGGCCGAGCACGGCGGCCGTCGCCTGGGCCTCGTCGGTAACCCCGAGGGCGAGATAGCACTCGACCAGCCGGTGCAGCGCCTCGGGCACGTGGGTGGTGGTCTGAAAGTCCCGGATCACCAGACGAAAGCGATTGATCGCGGCCAGGTATTCGCTCTGGCCCAGATAGTAGCGGCCGATATCCATGTGCTTGCCCGCCAGATGGTCGAGCGCCAGGTCGATTTTGAGTACGGCATCGCGCGCGTAGCTGGATTCGGGGTACCGGCCGACCACCTCTTTCAGGGCCGCCAGCGACTGCTTGGTCGCCCGTTGGTCGCGCCCGACATCGGAAATCTGCTCGTAGTAGGAGACCGCTTTCAAATAATACGCGTAGGCGGCGTCTTTGTTGCCAGGGTGCAACTGGATGAATCGATCGAGGGCGTTGATCGCCTCGTCGTAGCGGTTGCCTTGGTAGTAGGCGTAGGCCGCCATGATCTGAGCCTTGGCGGCCCAAGAGGAGTAGGGGTGCTGGCGTTCGACTTCGTCGAACAGGCGCGCGGCCTCGCCCAGGTTGCCGGCCTGCATGGCGTTCATGGCGTCGTTGTAGAGGACCTCAACCGGCTGCTCGACGTAAACCGGCGGTTCCTCGTCGAACGTTCCGCAGGACCACAACGACAGGCACAGCCCGGCTACCGCTAGGGCTCTCCCGGCGTGCCGGAAGCCACTTCTGGCTTCCTCCGTTCGTTCCAGTTTCCGCAACCTTCGGCGCCTCTCAGCGGCTTCCCGGACCCCTAGACGTGATCCGAGCGAATTATAAGTGTAGGGCAGGGGCGCCTCAAGCCGCCAGAATCGATACAGTGTCCCTCGGGAGGGGCGCTAGTATCGGGGCGACGGATAAGAACCTTGTATTAGGCCCGGGCGGCAACCGCGCGGGCCGGCGGGACCGAGGCCCCCATGCCCATCTCTGGGATCAGCTCTGGCTCGACCTCCAGGTCCGCTTCAGTGAGCTCCCGCCAGCGCCAGGCCGAGTCGTTCGCGAACAAGGTCCGGATCAAGCGCAGGGTCATGGCGTGACCCGCCCGGGCGCAACGGACCCTGCCGATCACCGGTCCGCCGATCAATGTCAGGTCGCCGATCAAATCGAGAACCTTGTGGCGCACGAACTCGTTGTCGTAGCGCAGGCCGCCGTCGTTGAGTATCTGGTCGCCGGAAATCACGATGGCGTTGTCGAGCGAGCCGCCGAGCGCCAAGCCCATCTCACGCAATTTTTCGACATCTTCGAGGAATCCGAAGGTGCGCGCGCGGGAGACTTCGCGCTTGTAGTTCGCCGGCGTGACTTGTAACGACCACTCCTGGCGCGCGACCGCCGGGTTCTCGAAGTCGATCTCGAAGTCGATGGATAGGCCCCGACCCGGCATCGCGGTGGCCCATCTCCGGCTATCCGACACTGTGATGTCGCGACGGATTTCCAGTGCCCGGCGCGGCGCGTCCTGAATCACGGTTCCTGCGCATTCGATCAGGAACACGAAAGGGGCGCTGCTACCGTCCATCACCGGCACTTCGGGTCCGTTCAGCTCGATAACCACGTTGTCGATAGCACAGCCGGACAGGGCCGACAGAAGATGCTCGACAGTGCCGATCTTGATGTCGGCGTCGCCCTGCAGCGTGGTGCTCAAAGGGGTCTCGATGGCGTTGTCCCAAGTCGCCAAGACTTCGGTGCGTCGCACCGTGCCGTTGCGGCGAAACCGGATGCCGGTGCCGGCTTCAGCCGGGTGCAAAGTCATGTTGACCTTGATGCCGCTGTGTAAACCGATTCCGGAGCAGTGGATCGAGTTTTTGAGTGTTCGCTGACGCAGGAGCCCGTGCGTGACCCCGTTTTTCATTCCCATCCGTCTGTACTCTTCCTGCCGATCACTGCGGCGGGATCGTTATCCGATTCGGCCACGCTGATTCAGGGCTCGCGCCCTGGCCAACGTTGTAATCGATCCGGATAGCCCCAAAAAAAACAAGTCGCGATATAACGCTTCAGGGGAACTTATAAGCAAGTTCCCCTGAAGGTCTCAAATCACTCTTTGTTACAATCTGTTACGCCATTTTCCCGGACCTCGGGAAGCGGTTTTGCGGCAGCTTTCCTAGTTTGCCTGGCGGCGCAAAAAGGCCGGAATGTCGAGTAGGTCCTCGTCGACCTGGCTGGCCGAATCCGGATGGGCCGAATCGATTCCCGACAGCGGCGGCTCGGCGCCGCGGGCCGCGGGCCCGGCCGGGATGCTCAGCTTCGGTTCGGCGTTGGCCCGCGGCCTGACCGCCGGTTGGGGCAGACGTTGCGCGAAGTCGGCCGCCCTGGGGCTGCGTTGCTCGCCGGCCTGAGTCGCGGCCTGGATGACGCGCGAGGCGCCGCCAGTCATTTTGGCGAAGAAGCCGGGGATTTTCCGCGGTTCCGGTGCCTTGACCACGGCTGGCTCGGCGTCCCGCGGTGCCCGTGAGCCGTTCTCCAGCGCCGCCGTGGCGAAGGAGTCCGCCTGGGCTGGCACAGGCGCCGGCGTTTCGGGTTCCGGGACCGGCTCCGCGGGTAGCGGCGCGATAAAGCTGTCCGCGACCGGCGGTTCCATGACCTCGACCAGGGTCTCGTATTGAGGCGCCGGCTCGGCCGGACTGGCCTCGGGGGCCTCCGGGGCGAGCGTGACCTGGGAAGTGCCGACGGCCACGGTTTCCGCGGCCATGGATTCGGCAACCGCGGTCGAGGTCTTGGGCGCCGATTCCTGCGCCGTGCCCAGCGCGGCTACCCGGGAGTAGGCGTAGAGGCTGTTGCGTGCCTGGGCCTGGGTCTGGGCCGGCATGGCCGGCGCTTCGGCGATCCCAGCCGCGGATGCCGTCATGGTTGCCCCGGCCACTGGCTCGGCAGCCGCAACCGCTGGAGCTTCGCCGGCAGCCTCGGACTGGGAGGTGCCCTGGTTCGCCATGGCGGACACCAGACTGAGCCCCGCCGGGCGTGGCTGGGAAATCACCTCGGCGTCGATGCCGGTCGCGACCACGGAGACCCGGATCCGACCCTCGAGAGTCTGGTCGAAGGTCGAGCCGAAGATGATGTTTGCCTCCGGGTCGACCTCGTCGCGGATTCGGTTGGCGGTCTCGTCGACCTCGAAAAGGGTCATGTCGGGGCCGCCGGAGATGTTGATCAGCACCCCGCGCGCGCCCTTCATGGAGACGTCGTCCAATAGCGGATTCGAGATCGCGGCCTCCGCGGCCTCCAGTGCACGGCTCGCGCCTTCGGCCTCGCCGGTGCCCATCATGGCTTTGCCCATCTCGGTCATGACCGAGCGGATATCGGCGAAATCCAGGTTGATGAGGCCCGGCATGACCATAAGGTCGGTGACCCCGCGAACGCCAGCATGAAGCACGTCATCGGCCATCTTGAAGGCGTCGGCGAAGGTGGTCTTCTCGTTGGCGATCCGGAACAGGTTTTGGTTCGGGATCACGATCAGGGTGTCGACGAACTGGGTGAGGTCGTTGATTCCGGCCTCGGCGATGCGCATGCGGTGCACGCCCTCGAAGTGGAACGGCTTGGTCACCACGCCAACGGTGAGCATGCCTGCTTCGCGCGCGGCCCGGGCGATCACCGGCGCGCCGCCGGTGCCGGTGCCACCGCCCATGCCGGCGGTAATAAACACCATGTTGGCGCCTTCCAATTCGGTCAGGATGTCGTCGAGCGCCTCCTCGGCCGCCGCCCGTCCGACGTCCGGCTTGGAGCCGGAACCCAGTCCCTGGGTGACGCCGCGGCCGAGCTGGATGTTATGCTCGCAGAGCGACTGCTGAATCGCCTGCGCATCGGTATTGGCGATCAGGAAGTCGACGCCCTCGAGGTTCGACTGGATCATGTTGTTAACGGCATTGCCGCCGGCTCCGCCAACCCCGATCACGGTGATTCGCGGTGTGAGATTCGGCTGTAACGTAGGAACGTTCAAATTTAAGGTCATGCTGCCCTCCACTTCCCCTCCGAGTGATTGAAGCTGCCAAGCTGGCTGCCGATTTGGCTGACCGCCCCGGACCCGCCCGGAACGCTCGATCGAGTTCTCCTAAAAGTGCTCACGAAACCAATGACCGAAGCGGCCGATCAGGCCACCCGGGTCCCCAATTTCGGCCGGTGCCACGATTGGCGCGGTCCGGTCGGTCGTAACGGCGTAGTTCAAAAGCCCAGCGCAGGTCGCGAAGGCCGGGCCAGCGGTCGCCTCGGCCATGCCGGCGATGCGGCCCGGGCGCCCGATGCGCACCTGCTTGTCGAGAATGAGACACGCGAGTTCGGTCATGCCCGGAAGCTGGCAGGCGCCGCCGGTGAGGACCGCGCGCCGGCCGGCGACTTTGTCGAAGCCGCTCGCCTCCAAGTGCGAGCGCACCAGCTCCAAGGTCTCCTCGAGGCGCGGTTGGATGATGCCGACCAATAGCGAGCGCGGCACCTGGTGGTTGCCGGCTTCGTTCTCCTCGCCGACCCGGGGCACGTCGATCGTCTCGCGCTCGTCGGTGCCGGTCGCGAGCGCGTGACCATAGAGCGTCTTCATGCGCTCGGCGTGGCCGAGCGCGGTCGAGAGCCCGCGTGCGATGTCGCTGGTGACGTGGTTGCCGCCGACCGGCACCAAATCGGTGAAAATCACGTTGCCTTCGTAGAACACCGCGATCGTGGTGGTGCCGCCGCCCATGTCGATGACCGTGACGCCGAGCTCCATCTCGTCCTCGACCAAGGCCGCGAGGCCGGAGGCGTAGGGCGAGACCACGTAACCGGAAACGTCGAGATGGCAGCGCTCGATGCAAGTGGTGAGGTTGCGAACCGCGCCCGAGGCGGCGGTGACGATGTGCATGTTGACGCCCAGGCGGTGGCCGTACATGCCGCGCGGATCGCGGACGCCGCGATTGCCGTCGATGTCGTACGCGATGGGAATGGAGTGGATCAGCTTGCGGCCGTTCTCCGCGCCGCCGTTCATGTCCTGACTCTCAAGGCCGCGGTCGAAGGCACGGCGCAGGTCGCCGTCGCCGATTTCGTGACCGCCGATGGCGAGCTCGACGCCGATGGCGCTGGAGGCCGGGTGGCCGCCCGAAAGGTTGACCATGACCCGGTCGACCGTCTGACCGGCCATCTGCTCGGCAGCGTGGACGGCGTTGAGGATTGCGCCCTCGACTGCGGCCATGTCGACGATCACACCGCCCTTGACGCCGCGGCTGGCCTGCTGGCCGATACCGATCACCCGGGGCAGCGGGCCCTGGTCGACACGCGCGATGAAGCAGCAGACTTTGCTGCTGCCGACGTCGAGGCTGGCGACGATGCCGTTCTTGCTGCGGCTCATGTTATTGCGCATGTTTTTCCAAGGTTCTCCGCGGTCCTATCGATCGCATTCGTTCAAGTTTCTTCGCCGCTGCGCCCGGGCGCTCGCCTGGGCGCGGCTTCGGAAGTGGTGCGCACCACCAGCCGGTCCGGCAGGCGCAGATCGACGACCGCCACGTCGCGGCGGAGCACGCCATGCTCGCGCTGCGCGCGGGCCAGCTCGGCCCAGGCGGCGCCGGGATTCTGCTCCGGCAGGCGGACGTCGATGCTGTCGTCCAAGCGCAGGTTCCAGCGCCGGCCGCGCACCCAGACCGCCGCCGAGACCCTGGATCGGAGCTCGGGTTCGCCGCTCAACATGGCCAGCAAGTCCGGGGTGCGATCGGCGGCGCCCTCGCCGACCACCACCAGCAGGCGCGCAAAGGATTTTGGATCGGCGCCGGGAATCACCTCACCGCGCCGATCGATCACCGCGATCCGTCCTTGGTTTTGCCACCGGGCGAGCGGCTGGCGTTCGACCAGGCGCACATGAATAGCGTCCGGCAGGCGCCGCTCCACGGCCGCATCGCGAATCCAAGGCAGGCGCTCCAGCCGCGCCTTGGCCGCGTGGGGGTCGAAGGCCAAAATGGGCTGCCCCCGGACCACGCCAAGCGTTTCCAGGACCACGCTGCGCTCGGTACGTTTCCGGCCTTCGACCAGGACGTCGTCGAGTTCGAGGCCGGCATCCGCGGTGGCCGCGAGCAGGGCCAGCTCGGTTTGCTCCAGGCTGCGGTGGATCCAGCCGCTGGACCACAGCCAGCCCGTGCCGCCGAACACCAGGACCGCGGCGAGGACGATTCCGCCGCGCTGCCAGAGCCACCGGGTGTCGATGTTTCGCATGCCGCGTTTGGGCTTCCGGGCGCCGGGCCGGCGGGTCGGCGCGCGCTGCGCCTTGGTCCGCGGTTTGTCGCCTTGCCACCAGGCGAGGGGGGTCAGGAGTCGCATGCCGCGTTCTCCACCATCCAGGCGCAGATCTCGGGAAACGAGATGCCGAGATGCGCCGCTTGTTCGGGAACCAGGCTGAGTGGGGTCATGCCCGGTTGGGTATTGA
>CAXMQD010000244.1:0-2705 GCA_964194965.1 uncultured Acidimicrobiia bacterium
GCGCGACTGGAGGCGGCTTCCCAAGGCTTTCAGGCGGCGTCCCGCGCGGCTCGCGGTGCCCGCACCGCCACGCCACGCGCTCCTAGCCGAAAGCCTTGGGAAGCCGTCTCTATGGGTCAATATTAAGGACCTTTGGTATCAGGAGATTGGGCCGAAAATCGCTAATTGAGGAAGCGGACGCGGTGGCGCTCGGGAATAAAGAAGAGATGGTCATTCTTGTCGCCGGCCATCTTGTGGCAGGTCACACAGAACTCGACTCGTTCCGAGCCCTCGCCGTTGGTGGTCCCGAATAGGCTGCCATCGGGCATGATCATGACATAACGCCAGTCACGGCTCGCTGGGTTGAAGCCGGACGGCATTTTCTCCATCACGAACAACGGGCCGCTGAAAACGTCGCCGCGCTTGGTCACGGCGAAGCTGTCCTTGACCAGGATCGCGCCTGCCGGCATCTCGCCCGCAGCCTCGAAATGGCGGTAGTTGTCGCCGGCGTCGTTGGCGAAGTTGTTGACATAACGCTCGCCATGCTGGGCCGAGCGGTAAGGCACGGTGTTGTAACGGCGCCAGGTCCGGTAGCGATTCACGTAGTCCAGGCCGGAAAGGCGATATCCGGCCACCATGTCGTCAAAGATGCGGTTGTAGATGGTGAGCGCGTCGGCCCCGCTCAACCCGGCCGGCCGCTCGACCCGAAAGTGCCGGGCCGGCTTCTGCGGCGACACGTCGTCCTGGGCCAGGGCCGTCCCGGCGCCCGGCGGCGGACCTGTCAGGGCAACCGCAAAGGCGGCCGCAAGCAGGGCCGCCCCGGTTAAGGTCCGGAGACTGAAATTGCTCTGTTTCATGGTTATAGATTAATCCCCCGGAAGCCCGATTCGCCAAACACATCTGATCACAAGCAATTGAGGGGTGATAACTCGCCCTGAAACCCGGGCTTTCGCCAGCTAGCCCGGGCTTTCGCCAGCTAGGTTGGACGCGGCGCGACGCCCTGTAGGACCGGGGCCCTACCGTTGGTCCGGCCAGGGGCGGCGTTGAAACAGAGCTCCATAAATTCCATGAAGGCTTCAACGTTGGCCGATACCGGTGGCTGTCCCGAGCAAACCGCGTAAATGGAGCGGGAATGGTCGAGATGTCTGGGCAGCAAGCGGCACAGGCGCCCGGCTTCAAGATCCTCGTTGACCAGAAACAAGGGCATGAGGGCGAGGCCGTGACCCGACAGCGCGGCCATGCGCAATGCCTCCCAACTATCGGTCCGAAGCCGCCCAGTGACATCAATATTCCGCAGGCCGTTCGGTCCCTCGAGCGACCAGACACCACGGTCTGATGGCTCGGCGCAGGTGATACAGCTGTGTGCGGGCAGGTCGTCGAGGGTCTCCGGCCGGCCGTGAAGATCGAGATAGCTTGGGGCGGCGCAGACCACCCGCGCGCAGGGCGCCAGCGTGATGCTTTTCAAGTTGCCGGGCACGCGGCGGGCCGTGAGAACTGCGACGTCGAAACCGCCACTCAAGAGGTCAATTTCCCGATCACTCAACGTAAGATCGATTTCGATATTCTGGTAGCGTTTCAGAAACTCGCCAATCACCGGCGCGACGTGGAGTCGGCCGATGGCGGTGCACGCCGTGACGCGTAGGTCGCCATAAGGCTCACGGCCCAAACGCATAACTTCGATTTCGGCGGCGTCGAGTTCGGCAACGATGTGCCGGCAGTGCCGGAAAAAACTGATTCCCGCCGACGTCAGGTTCAAGGTTCGAGTGGTTCGGTTAAGCAACCGGACCCCGATCCGCCCCTCCAGCGTGCTAACCTGTTTGCTGATTGTCGCTTTGGACATGCCAAGCTGCCGGGCCGCGGCGGTGAAGCTTTTGGCCTCGACGACTTTCGCGAATGCAACGACGTTCGAGAGATCGTGGAGTTTAAGGTCGATCAAAATACGCCCTCACGGAATCCCGCAAGGTCCGGCGCTATTCGATCGTCCGCCATCTGCTCGCGGAGGCAAGCCATCCCTCTCAAACCGCGACTAACTTATGCAAGCGACAGCCGCCGCAACAATCACTTGCGATCACAAGCCGTTGAGCCCGTCCCTCCGCCAGGGCCGAGTCGGGGGGCGCATCGAGGGGCGCGACGGAGATTGTATCGGAGGGGCCATGAAATGGCGGGGCCGCAAGAAACGACCCCGCCAAGTTTAACTCTCACAGAACTCAGGGTTGGCCGGCTGAAATCAATTTTCGAAGAGGACGAACTCGCCGTCCTCACCGGAAAGCAGGCCCGGCCCAGGTTGGATCTCGTGAATCTCCGTGTATTCGAACGGCTTCACTTCGGTGCAAGCCGTCGCGAGCAAGATTGCCCCGAACGACGCGAAGAGCCACAGTCGAAATCCGCGATTGCGCATCGTCACGTGCATCATCCCTCTCCTCTCAGAACTTCACTCGGGCGCCGGTCAAGACGGCGAATACATCGTCGAAGTTCTCGCCGGGCCGGTCGAGCTCGTGGTTGCGGAAGCCGATGTAGAATTCCGTGCCAATCTTGTCGAAGTCCTGAACCAGAAAAGCGCCATAGGACGTGAATTCGTCGCCATCCACATCGATATCCTCGGCCATCGTATAGTCGATGGAAACCGCCGTGCCGCCGAAGTCGATAGCGTCGAACTTATACCCGAGCTTGCCGTAATAGAACACCGGGTCGTCCCCACCGCCTTTGACGTCGCGCGTGCCGGCCGC
>CAXMQD010000245.1:0-2354 GCA_964194965.1 uncultured Acidimicrobiia bacterium
CCCGCCAACGCCGTGGACCACCGTCGATCCGGCAAAGTCGTAGAAGCCGAGTTCGGCCAGCCAGCCACCGCCCCAGACCCAATGGCCGACGATCGGGTAAATGAGCGCCGAGATCACGATGGAATAATACAGATAGGCGGTGAACTTCATCCGCTCGGCGACGCCACCCGCGACGATCGTCGCCGCGACCCCGGCAAAGGCGACTTGAAACAGCCAGAATGCGTAGAGCGGCACGCCCTCGACCGGCGATTCGACCCCGATCAGGAACCAGCCCTCGGCCCCGATGAACTCGTTGCCGTCGCCCCACATCACCGCGTAGCCGACCGCCAGGAACGCGAGCGCGGCGAGCGAAAAGTCCATCAGGTTCTTCATCAGGATGTTGCCGGCGTTCTTGGCCCGCACCATGCCCGCCTCAACCAGCCCGAAGCCGGCCTGCATGAAGAACACCAAGACCGCGGCGAAGATGATCCAAAACGTGTCGAGCGCGTTGAACGCCGGCGCCTCGCCAGCCGCCGCGGCATCTTGGGCGAAGGCCTCCGGCGACACCGCGAGTAGAACCGCCGGCACCGCGATGAAAGCGTATCGAAACATGGCGTCCCCCTCTTGTTTAGGTGGCTTTGTACACGTCTAGGATCATCAGAATAAAAATGATACTATTGGGTCACGATTTCGATCAATATGGTTTCAGTCGAACACTAGCATCGGCGCGGTCAATCGTCCTTTATGCGGGCTATTTATCCGATAATGGGATCAAAAACCGGATCTTTGAGCCGAAGCCATGACCCTCTATTGCTTGAGGGGTTCCCAGGGCGCCTCTCCCAGCAAGCACCTCGACCTGGGCAACGAGAGCATGCCATGTTATCCCGCTTCTCAACTGGAGACCACCCGAAGGTGGCTGGATTCCCAAAAGAGTCGGGGAGAGGGGGTTGATTCGATGGAATCCTATTTGGCGGAAAAGTTAGCGGGCGAAGTCGAGCGCTATCAAGACAAGGACTTTTTGAAGGCCGCGATGGCGGCTTTGGTTCTGATCGCCTATGCCGATGGGAGCATGGGAGCCCTCGAACGCCTTCGAATTGACGAAACCCTCAAGACCGAGCCAGGCCTCAAGGAGTTCAATTTCGAAAAAGCGACGCAGATCTTGGAAAGTTACGCCAAGGCGCTCCGAGAAGAGGGAGAATCGACCAAGAAGGTGTTTTACGAGAAAGTGCGCCGCATGGCCGGTGATTACAAACGAGCGCGAACGGTCATGCGGGTCTGCTATCTCGTCGTTCAAGCCGACGGCAGAATCGACGAAGGCGAGATGCAGGAATTTCGACGGCTTTGTGGCTTGCTTCGCCTGGAGCCGGCGGAGGTCTGGCGAAAAAGCTGGGGCTGACTTCGAACCGGGACCGTCATCCAGAAATCAAGGGCCGAATTTGCCCGAATATGGAGACGCCAAGGAACCCGTGAGCGATCGCATGGTGGAATCTGATGAACCGAAAAATGAGGCCGGGGGACGGCGGAGCCTAGCCGGCGTCAAACTTTTCTCAAGTCTAGACGCGGATGCACGCGAAGCACTGGAAGACGCGTGTGCGTGGCGCCGCTATCGAACCGGTGAACGCGTGTTCGAACGCGGAAGCCAGAGTAGCGAGGTCTTCTTCGTGATCGAGGGGGCGGTGAATATCGTAAGCTTCTCCCTGACGGGCCGTGAGATAACTTTTGCAGAGGTGGGGTTCGGCGAGACCGTGGGCGAGCTGGCGGCGATCGATGGGCAGCCACGTTCGGCGAGTGTTGTCGCAACGAAAGATTCTCTCCTGGCCATTCTACCGGCCGCATCTTTCATCGAACTTCTGAAGCGCAACGGCGAGGTCGCGTTTACCCTTATTCAGAGAATGTCCGCCATCGTGCGCAAAGGAACCGATCAAGTCATCCAGGTGAGCAGCGTCGCCGCGACAAACCGGGTCTATTCGGAATTGCTTAAGCGGGCGGAGCAGGACCCGACAGTTCCGGATCTTTGGGTCATCAAGCCCTTGCCGCCGATACGAGAGTTGGCGAGCACAGCCGGGACAACGCGAGAACTCGTCTCCAATACGCTGAATCAACTCTACCCCAGCGGTCTCATTCGCCGCAAAGGCAACAATCTCTACGTCATGGATCGCTCCGCTCTCGAAGAACTCGTGAAGGCGGGTAGTCAGGCGAATCCCGACCAGACCTAGTATCGAACCCAGTCATCGAATCCAAATATTCAGCACAGGGAACCCAGAGCCATGTCCGATCCGCAGAAGATTTTTGAGATGATCAAGGAGAACGACGTTCAGTACGTTGACTACCGCTTCACCGACCCGCGCGGCAAGTGGCAGCATTTGGCGATGCAC
>CAXMQD010000246.1:0-2196 GCA_964194965.1 uncultured Acidimicrobiia bacterium
GGCGCCCGCGCGCACGAGAGCTTCGAGCATTACCTCTTCGTGCCCGACCGCGCGCTTCCGCAGGTCACGGTGATCGACACCAACAGCGACACCGTGATCGCGCAGATCCCGGTCGGCAAGGTGCCGCACCAGGTCACGGTCTCCGCAACTCTCGGCAAGCTGGTCGTCAGCAACACCGCCGACGACACCATCTCGATCGTCGATATCAAAACCTTCGAGACTCGCGCCACGCTGCAACTCGGATCCGCGCCCGAGCACATGGAGCTCAGCCCCGGCGGCGATTTGCTCGCGGTCGGCAACATAGACGGCGGCACGGTATCCCTGGTCTCGCTTGCCGAGGAACGCGAGTTGGCTCGGGTCCCCGGGCTCAATCAGCCCCATAACCTGACCTTCAGCCGCGACGGTTCGCTGCTCTACGTCGCCAATCTGGGTGCCGGACACGTCAGCGTCATCGACGTGGCCGAGGCGCGCGTGGTCGACGAAATTCCGGTCGCCGAGCCGCGCCTAATCGTCGCCAAGGCCACCGACGCCGAGTATCAGGGCATCATCAACGTCACGGCGAGCGCGGATGGCCGCTACGGCTTCGCCGCCCACGGCGAGACCGGCAGCCTCGCGGTGATCGATCTCGACAACGGCGAGAAGCTCCGTTCGATCGACCTGGGCGATCGTCCGTGGCGCGCGTATGGCGCCGCCCATGGCCGCTACATGGTGGTGCCCAACAACGGCGAGGGCACGATCTCGGTGATCTCGACCGAGACTCTCGATGTCGTGGCGACCCTGCCCGGCGCCGCCGGCGTGACCGGCGTCAACAGCGATCCCGAGGGCAAGACCGCCTTCGCGATCAGCCGCGCCGAAAACAAGCTGGTGCTGCTCGACCTCGAAAAGCTGGCTCCGGCCGGCGAGATCGCGCTGCCCGGCGGTCCCGAGACCGGCGTCATCTCGCCCCACGGCGATAAGCTTTACGTGGCGCTCAGCGGCGCCGGCAAGGTGGCGGTGATCGACGTGCCCGGGCGCAGGCTCATCGGCACCATCGACAACGTCGGCAAAGAGCCTTGGGGCACGACCCTGGCCGGCGCCGACAACTACTGCCACTAGAACGATGGCGTCCTTGGGGAGGGTGGCGCGGTGAGCGCGCCGCCGCTCCCGGCCCCGTTGGTGCCCGGCTTGGCGCCGGTAACTCTGGTCCTGGGCGGCGCACGTTCGGGCAAGTCGCGCCACGCCGAGGCCATGGTGGAGAGCCAGCCGGGTCCTTGCGTCTATCTGGCCACCGCCCGAGCGGGCGATAGCGAGATGGCGGCGCGCATCGCCGCCCACCGGGCGCGCCGCGGGGGGCGCTGGTCGACCGTCGAGGAACCGCTCGATGTGGTCGCGGCGCTCTCGGGCGCCTGCGGCCCGGACCGCGCGGTACTGGTCGATTGCTTGACCCTATGGTTGTCCAACCTGCTGGGCGCGGAGCGTCCTGTCGCGGCCGAGTGCGGGCGGTTGCTGACCGCGCTGCCCGAGCTGGCCGGACCGGTGGTCTTCGTCTCCAACGAGGTCGGCCAGGGCGTGGTGCCCGATAACGCGCTCGCCCGCGCCTTCGTCGATCATGCCGGGCGCCTGCATCAGGACCTGGCGGCGGCCGCCCAGCGGGTCGTCTTCATGACCGCCGGGCTGCCTCGGCAGCTCAAATCCATTTCCGAAATCCAATCCCCTATTTTGAAACTGCAGAGATCATGACCGATACTCCAAAATCCAACGGCAAGCTGCCGGCCACGGTGATCACCGGGTTCCTGGGCGCCGGCAAGACCAGCATGATCCGGCACCTGCTGGAGACCGCCAACGGCAAACGCCTGGCGCTGATCATCAACGAGTTCGGCGATCTCGGCGTCGACGGCGAAATTCTCAAATCTTGCGGCATCGAGGGCTGCGAGGCGGACGACGTGGTCGAGCTCGCCAACGGCTGCATCTGCTGCACCGTGGCCGAGGATTTCGTGCCGGTCATGGAGGCGCTTCTGGACCGGGACGATCCGCCGGACCACATCGTTATCGAGACGTCGGGCCTGGCGCTGCCCAAGCCGTTGGTCAAGGCCTTCAACTGGCCCGAGATTCGCACCCGGGTGACGGTCGACGGGGTGATCGCGGTAATCGACGGCGAGGCGGTCGCGGCCGGGCGCTTCGCCGCCGATCCGGAGGCGGTCGAGGCCGAGCGCCGCG
>CAXMQD010000247.1:0-3551 GCA_964194965.1 uncultured Acidimicrobiia bacterium
GGCAAGATCGCGCTCTATTTGGAGAATCCGGAGGCTGGGGCGAACTTCGGCACCGAGGATGGCGACACCATCGGACTGCGCGTCTCCGCGCCCGGGACCGGCAAGAGCTTCTTCTACATCCCCGGCTGCGCCGCGCTCGACGGCCCGCTCGTGGACCGGCTCGACGGTGCGCCGCTGGTGCTGTTCGATGGCACGCTCTACGTAAATCAGGAAATGGTCGAAGGCGGGCTCGGCCAGAAAACCGGCCAGCGCATGGGCCACATGAACATCTCCGGCGCCGAGGGCTCGATCGCTGCCTTCGAAGGGCTCGATGTCGCGCGCCGCATCTTCATCCACATCAACAACTCCAATCCGATCTTGCTCGAAGACTCGCCCGAGCGCGCCGAGGTCGCCGCGGCCGGCTGGGAAGTCGCCTACGACGGCCAGGAGATCGTGCTGTGAGCGAGCTGCCGAGCCTTTTGTTGAGTCCCGGAGACCTCGAGGCGCGGCTGCGCGCAATCGGCGCCGAGCGCTATCACGACAAACATCCGTTCCACAAACTGTTGCATGGCGGCGCGCTCGACCGCGGCCAAGTCCAGGCCTGGGTGCTCAACCGCTACTGCTATCAGAGCGCCATCCCGCGCAAGGACGCGGCGCTGATCTCCCGGGTCGATGACGTCGAACTGCGGCGCGCGTGGCGCAAGCGCATCGCCGATCACGACGGGAATGGCCCCGGGGATGGCGGCATCGAGCGCTGGCTGGTGCTGGCCGAGGGCGTCGGCCTGGACCGCGACTATGTGTCCTCGACCAAGGGCGCGCTCGCCGCCACCAAGTTCGCGGTCGAGGCCTACGTGCGCTTCGTGCGCGAAAAATCGCTGCTCGAAGCGATCGCCTCGTCGCTGACCGAATTGTTCGCGCCCGCCATCCACCGGGAACGCATCGCCGGTTTGCTGGAGCACTACGACTTTGCCGACGACCGCACCATGGCCTATTTCCGGAAGCGGCTCGACCAGGCGCCGCGCGACGTCGCCTTCGGGCTCGACTACGTGCTGCGCGAGGCGCGCACCCCGGAGCGGCAGCAAGGCGTGATCGACGCGCTCACCTTCAAGACCGACGTGCTTTGGGCGCAGCTCGATGCGCTCTATCACGCCTACGTCGAGCCGGGCCACATTCCACCCGGCGCCTTCGACCCCAGCTCTGAGTCGAGTGCTGGGCCGGGAGCTGGGCCGGGAGCTGGGCCGGGGGCTAACTCGTGACCGCCACGCGCGCCATCGTCGAAGGCGGCTCGCTGCCGCGCTTGCCACGACACGTCAAGCTGCGCTTTAATCAGCGCCGTAACCGCTGGATCGTGCTGGCGCCGGAACGAGTCTTGATGCCCGACGAAATCGCCCTCGAAATCCTCCAGCGCTGCGACGGCGCAACCAGCGTCGGCGCCATCGTCGAAGCATTGGCCGAAACCTACGAAGCTTCCGCCGATGACATCGGCGGGGACGTGGCGGAGCTGCTCCAGGACTTGGCCGACAAGGGTTTCGTCGAGTTATGACGGGTCCCGAACCACCGCTGGCGGTGCTCGCCGAGTTGACTCATCGCTGTCCGTTCAGTTGTCCCTATTGCTCGAATCCGCTCGAGTTGGAGCGGCGCGGCCAAGAACTCGACACCGCGGATTGGCGCCGCGTGCTGGAGGAGGCGGCGGAAATCGGCGTGCTCCAGGTGCACTTCTCCGGCGGCGAGCCGACCGCGCGCACCGATCTCGAAGACCTGGTCGAACACGCCGCCGGGCTCGGCCTCTACACCAATCTGATCACCGCCGGCGTGCTACTCGACGAGGCGCGGGTCGGACGCCTGGCCGCGGCCGGGCTCGACCACGTCCAACTCAGCATCCAGGATAGCGAGCCCGCCGAATCCGATCGCATCGGCGGCTACGCGGGTGGCTACCAGCGCAAGATCGAGGCCGCCGGTTGGGTTCGCGCCGCCGGACTGCCGCTGACCGTGAACGCGCCGATGCATCGCCACAACATCGCGCGCCTGGATGCGATCATAGATCTCGCCGTCGGGCTCGGCGCCGAGCGCCTCGAGGTCGCCCACGTGCAGTACTACGGTTGGGGGCTGAAGAACCGGGCCGCGCTGATCCCGACCCGGGCTCAACTCGAACGCGCCACCGAGGTGGTCGAGGCGGCCATCGAACGGCTCAAGGGCGTCCTGGTGTTCGACTACGTGGTGCCCGACTACTACGCCCATCGGCCCAAGGCTTGCATGGGCGGCTGGGGCCGTCAGTTCCTCAACATCACGCCCTCGGGCAAGGTCCTGCCGTGCCACGCCGCCGAGACCATCCCGGGACTCGAATTCGAGCGCGTGACCGAACGCGGCCTGGCCGAGATCTGGGAAAATTCGGCGGCCTTCCAGCGCTTCCGCGGCACCGAATGGATGCCCGAGCCCTGCGCCTCCTGCGAACGGCGCGAAATCGACTGGGGCGGCTGCCGCTGCCAGGCGCTGGCGATCACCGGCGACGCGGCCCAGACCGATCCGGCCTGCAGTCTCTCGCCGCGCCATGGCGAACTGGTCGCCCTCGCCGAAGCCGAGTCCGAACGCGAACCGCCGACCTTCGAATACCGGCGCATGACCCGCAAGGAGCCGATCGAGGCTTGAACCGGTAGCCTCGGCAATGTCCAGCGGCCCGTGTCTCGGTTCGACATTCGGGTGTAGCGCCGTTAAGCGGTCTCGCAACGGTCCGCGATCGTTTTCGAATTTCCGGCGCCTGGCCCGACATCCACGAGATGCAGGAACGAGCCCATGACCGTTCCGGACCGGCCGCCGAGTTCGCCGATCTCCGCGCCGCGCGCGTCGCGGCAGCGGAACAGTGGCGCCGCCCCTGCCCCTGCCACCAGGCTCGCGAAGTGAAACTCGTGGCCGCGGAAGCGCGCGCCGGCCGCGCCGAGCGGCCCCCCGGATAGCAATTCCGCCTCGCGGTAGCCGAGGTGCAGGGCTGGCTCGGCGAAGCTGGTTTCGACCGGCAGCAACCCGGCCATGGCGTGGCGCTGCCCGTCCCCATCGACCAGTCCTCGACCGAGCGTCATGTAACCGCCGCACTCGCCGTAGACGACCGCGCCGCGCGCCGCCGCCGCGCGCAGGCCGTCCAGAAAACGCCCGTTTGCCGCAAGCCGGCCGGCGTGCAGCTCCGGATAACCGCCGGGCAGGTAGACCGCATCCGCGTCCAAGTCCGGCGCCGCGTCGCCAAGCGGCGAGAACGGCACGATCTCGGCCCCGGCCGCGCGCCAACCGTCGAGCACGAAGGGATAGGCGAAGGCGAAGGCGAAATCGCGCGCCACCGCGATGCGCTGGCCCAAGGGTGGCAGGACGGCCGCGAAGGTCTCGGGCGCGAGCCGGCAGGGCCGCGTGCTTGCGATCAGGGCCTCGATATCCAAGTGGCGACCCGCGAATTCCGCGGCGCGGGTCAGAAAGCCGTCGAGCTCCGGATGTTCGGCGGCCTGGACCAGGCCCAGGTGACGATCGGGCAGGCCCAGCTCCGGCACCTGCGGCAGCGCGCCCAGCACCGGCAGGCCGAGCGGCGCGCA
>CAXMQD010000248.1:0-5437 GCA_964194965.1 uncultured Acidimicrobiia bacterium
GGGGGACATGCTCAAAGTCGAAAACCTCGAGAAGAACTTCGGGGGCCTGCAGGCCGTGCGGGGCTGCAGCTTCGAGGTCGAAGCGGGGCGCATCACCGGCTTGATCGGCCCCAACGGCGCGGGCAAGACCACGATCTTCAACATGATCGCGGGTGCCGAGCGGCCGAGCGCCGGGCGCATCATCTTCGAGGGCGAGGACATCGCGGGCCTGCCCACCCATTCGCTGTTCCACCGGGGCATCCTGCGCACCTTCCAGATTCCCCACGAATTCGGCAAGCTGACCGTGCTGGAGAACCTGATGGTGGTGCCGCCGGGCCAGTCCGGGGAGAATCTGCTGCACTGCTGGCTGTCGGCGGGCAAGGTAGCGCGCCAGGAAGCGGAGGTGCACGCGCGCGCCGAAGAGGTGCTCGAGTTCCTGTCGCTGGCTCCTTTGCGCGACGAGTTGGCGGAAAATCTCTCTGGCGGCCAGAAGAAGCTGCTCGAGCTCGGCCGCACCATGATGTCGGAAGCGCGCCTGGTGCTGCTGGACGAGCCCGGAGCCGGCGTCAATCCGACCTTGTTGGGCAAGTTGGCGGAGATGATCCGGCGGCTCAACACCGAGCGCGGCTACACCTTCTTCATCATCGAGCACGATATGGACCTGATCGGGGACCTCTGCGATCCGGTCATCGTGCTGGCCGAAGGCGACGTGCTGATGACCGGAGACATGGAGACCGTGCGCCGCGACCCGCGCGTGCAGGACGCCTATCTCGGCGGCGGGGAGGCCTAAGCGGCGCCATGGCGGTCCTGGAACTGGAAAACATCACCGGCGGCTACGGCGAGACCGAGATCCTTCACGGCGTCTCGCTCAAGGTCGAGGCCGGGGAGGTAGTGGTCATCATCGGCCCCAACGGCGCCGGCAAGTCGACCGCGATGAAAGCGGTTTTCGGGCTGCTGCGCCTGTCTTCCGGCCGGGTCCTGCTCGACGGCGCGGATATCACCAGCATGGCGACCGAGCAGGTGGTTCGTCACGGCGTCTGCTACGTGCCCCAGACGGCCAACATCTTTCCCAGCCTGACCGTCGAGGAGAACCTCGAAATGGGCGCCTATGTGCGCAAGGACGACTACCGGCCGAGGATGAACGAGATTTACGACCTGTTCCCGCCGCTGGCGGAGAAGCGGCGCCAGTCGGCCGGCACCCTGTCCGGTGGCCAGCGCCAGATGGTGGCCATGGGCAAGGCGCTGATGCTAGACCCCAAGATCCTCCTGGTGGACGAGCCGACCGCCGGGCTGTCGCCCAAGTTTCGCGGCGAGATATTCAAGGTGGTGCAGGACATCAACGGCGCCGGGGTGCCGATCCTCATGGTCGAGCAGAACGCCAAGCAGGCGCTGTCCATCGCCAACCGCGGCTACGTGTTGGTCGACGGCCGCAACCGCATCGACGACAGCGGCCCCCGTCTACTGGCCAATCGCGAGGTCGCGGAGATGTTCCTCGGCGGCGGGACGAACGGCAACGGCACGGGTAGCGGTGCCGGCGGGACGAACGGCACATGATGGATTTCATCAACTTCCACCTGATGCCGGGCGTCATCCTGGGCAGCATCTATGCGCTCGGGGCGATCGGCATCTCGCTGACGTTCGGAATTCTGCGCTTCGCCAATTTCGCCCACGGCGAGACTATGACGCTAGGCGCCTATTTTGCGTTCACCCTGGTCCAGCTCACCGGCTGGCATCCGCTCGCGGTTCTGCCCTTCGCCATGATCCTGACCGCGGCAGTCGCGCTCGGGGTCGACCGGGTATTCTACAAGCCGTTCCGCGCCGCGCCCGCGATCATGGTGGTGATCGCCTCCTTCGGCATGATGCTGATGATCCGCTCTGTCATTCAGTTCTCCTGGGGCGTCCAGCTCAAGTCCCTGGTGCCGGGCATCCAGCGCCCTTACATTCTGTTCGACGCGCTCAGGATCTCGCCCAAGCACATGTTGATCGTCGGTTCGGCACTAGGGCTCATGTTGGCGGTCCACTTGCTGCTGAGCCGCACCAAGATCGGCAAGGCGATGCGGGCGATGTCGGATTCGCCGGAACTGGCGCGCCTCACCGGCATCGACACCGAGATGGTAATCCGCGCGACCTGGGTGCTCGGCGCCGGTCTGGCCGCGGCCGCCGGCGTGTTCCTCGCCATCGACACGCATGTCGAGACCATGATGGGCTTCAAGCTGCTGCTGCCGGTGTTCGCGGCGGCGATCCTGGGCGGTATCGGCCGGCCCTACGGCGCCATGGCCGGCGGCCTGATCATCGGTATCGCCGAAGAGCTATCGAGCTACGCTTGGCTGGGCGATGGACCGCTGCTCGCGCCGGGCTACAAGGCCGGAGTCGCCTTTGCCCTTATGATAGCGATGCTGATCTGGCGGCCGAGCGGCCTGTTCCGGGGAAAGGTGTTCTGAGATGGATCAGGCCTACGGAATCTTTCTCTACGTCGTTTCGCTGCTCACCATGGGCGGGATTTACGCGATCCTGGCGTTGGGCCTGAACATCCAGTTCGGCTTCACCGGGTTGTTCAACGCCGGCATCGCCGGCTTTTTCGCCGTCGGCGCCTACGTTAGCGCGATCCTGACCACCGCGCCGAGTGCGCGCCATCTCGGCGGCTACGAATTGCCGGTGGTGTTCGGTCTGGTCGCGGCGATGGTGGTCAGCGGCGCCATCGGCTGGCTCGTGGGGCGCATCTGCATCCGTCTGCGCGCCGATTATTTGGCGATTGCCACCATCGGCATCGCCGAAACCCTGCGTTTGATCTTGAAGAACGAGACCTGGGCGACAAACGGTGCGCGCGGCGTCTCCGAGGTGCCCAAGCCGTTCGAGCACCTGCCCGAGCCCTGGAACCAGGTCGGCCTGATGTTGTTGGTGCTGTCCATCGTGGCGGTGCTCTACTTTCTGCTCGAGCGCGCCCGCACCGCGCCCTGGGGCCGGGTCATGTCGGCGATTCGCGAGAACGAGCCCGCGGCCCGCGCCGCCGGCAAGAACGTCGAGCAGTTCCGTATCCAGGCCTTCGTGACCGGCTGCGCGGTGATGGGCCTGGCCGGCGGCCTCACCGCCCATTACTTGAAGTTCATCGATCCCAACGCCGCCGAACCTCTGACCGCCACCTTCCTGGTCTTCGTCATGCTGATTATCGGCGGTAGTGGCAACAATAAGGGCGCGATTCTGGGGGCGATCCTGATGTGGACGGTCTGGTCGGCGACCGAAATCGCGACCAGCCGCCTCCTGCCCGACGAATGGGCGATTCGCTCGGCCTATGTCAGGGTATTCCTGATCGGCCTGGTGCTGCAAATCGTGCTCCAGCGCTTTCCCGGCGGAATCCTGCCCGAGCGCCGGCTGAGCGCCGCGAAGGGCGACAAATCCAGCCCCTGATTCAAGCCCTTACAGGGTAACGATTATCTGCCGCCACAGCCGCGACATGGGCTTGTGAACGGGCCATGGAGAGTGGCATCATGAGATCCGCGGCGCCCGGATAGCCGGCGCGCCGGATACGGGATTCTCAGGGAGGCTCAAAATGATGAAATCACTTCTGCGTGCCACCGTGGCCGCATTTTTGGTGACCGTCGGCGCGACCGGCGCCTGGGCGGGCGAGATCAAGGTCGGCTCGATTGCCGGCGTGACCGGTCCGATCGCCGAATTGGTCGTGCCGATCATGGCCGGCCGCACCTTGGCGGCGAAGCACGTCAACGAACAGGGCGGTTTGATGGGTGGCGATACCATGAAGTTGGTGCTCGCCGATTCGCAGTGCGATCCGAAGGCCGGCGTCGACGCAGGCTCCAAGGTGGTCAACGTCGAGCAGGTCGTCGCCATCATCGGCGCCAGTTGTTCGGGTGCGACCAATGGCATGGTCCAGTCGGTGACTATCCCGGCCGGTGTCGTCTCGCTGTCGGACTCGGCGACCGCGCCGTCGATCTCGGAACTGAAGGACAACGACCTGGTGTTCCGGGTTGCGCCGTCGGACGCCTATCAGGGTGCGGCCCTGGCCAAACTGGCGATCGACGCCGGCTTCAAAAAGCTGGCCGTGACCTATTCCAACGACGACTACAATGCCGGCATCGCAGAGGTCTTCGCGAAGACCTATGTGGAGATGGGCGGTACTTTGGCCGGTAACCAGATGCACGAGCCGAACAAAGCCTCCTACCGCTCCGAGCTCGCCACCTTGGCGGGCGGCGGCGGCGAGGGCCTGGCGATCTTCGCCTACTACGGCGGCAGCGGCATCACCATCATTCGCAATAGCCTCGAAAACGACCTGTTCGGCAAGTTCATGGCGGCGGATGGCATGTTCGACGCATCGGTACTCAAGCAGATTGGCGCCGATACGTTGCGCGGCAACATCTTCATCACCCAGTCCGCCTCGGACTACGGTGATTCCTCCTACAAGGCCTTCGCCGACGCCTTCACCAAGGCCGGCTACGATCCGGTCGCGCCCTATGCCGCGCACGGTTACGACGCCGCGTTCCTGATGGCGCTGGCGATCGAGAAGGCCGGCTCCGCCGATCGCAGCAAGATCAGCGCCGCGCTGCGCTCGGTCTCCAATCCGCCGGGCACGGTGATCCGTCCGGGTGAGTGGGCCAAGGCCAAGGCCGCGCTCGCCAGTGGTGGCGACGTCAACTACGAAGGCGCCTCCGGCAACGTCGACCTCGACGGCAATGGCGACGTGAGCGGTATCTACTCGGTCAACACCGTCGGCGACGACGGCAAGTGGAGCACCAAGCTGATCCAGTAGTTTCGCGGATAGCACTTCGATATCGGGCGTCCCGCCAGGTCCGGCGGGGCGCCCATTCTTTTGTCCGTGGCAACCGATGAAATCGCGCGCTCTAGGTTCTCGCGACCCGGGCGCGCTTCCTTCCTGTCAGGCGGCCGCCGTTGCACCTCCGAGCGCGGCCTCCAGCCGCTCCCGAGATCCGATATAGTTCCGGCCACGTTCGCCGGAAAACGCGAGATCGAATAATCCCCGCCATTCCTCTGTCGAAACCCCGTAATCCGAACTGTCGAGAGACACGTCGAGGCTCGTCAAAAATGCCGACAGCCGATCCGCGCCGGCATCGAGATCGGGGCCGAAAATTTCCCGCAGCGCCCGATCGCAGTGGTGGTTCGCGCCGATCGCGCCGCGCATCACCATCGGTAGGCTGAACGAGCAGGCGATGCCGTGGGGCACGCCGTGACGCAGCGTCATCGGATAGGACAGCGAGTGGGCCAGCGCGGTTCGGGTGTTGGAGAACGCCAGCCCGGCCAGCAGCGCGGCCTGGGCAACCCGGGTCCGCAGATCGAGGTCGTCGAGTTTGGCGACCAGGAGCGGCAGGGCCTCCAGCATTTCACGCGCGCCGGCGACCGCCAGGCTGCGCGAGACCGGGGTCGCGTTGACGTTCCACAGGCTCTCCAGCGCATGGCTGAGCGCGTCGAGCCCGGTGCTGACGGTCAGCGT
>CAXMQD010000249.1:0-3806 GCA_964194965.1 uncultured Acidimicrobiia bacterium
TCGTGGGGCGAGCGCTCCTGAATCAGATAGCCGTTCTCGACCATCTTCTTGACGTTGTAGGAGACGTTCGAACCGAGGTAATAGCCGCGCTGGGTCAACTCGCCGACGGAGAACTCCTCCTCGCCGATGTTGAACAGGATCAGCGCCTGAACGTTGTTGAGATCGCGGATGCCACGGCGGTCGAGGTCGGCCTTGACCACCTCGAGACACTGCCGATGCAGGCGTTCCACCAGGGAGATCATTTCGAGATAAGCGTCTTTCACGGGGAATCCTCGCCTCATTATCTTGCGATCGAATCGCGGCTTGTCCGAGGCTTAGTTTAGGACCGCGAGGTTAAAGATCGCTTAATTCATTAAATCCCCGAAAATCCTGGAAATCCGCCGTTCTTGACCCCGAATCAGTCGCCCCTAATCAGTCGCCCTGGATCATCCGGATAATGGCCGAGTAGTCCAGGTCGCCATGGCCGGCTTCGACGAATTCGCGGTAAAGCGCCGCCGCCGCCGCGCCGAGCGGGGTCGCCGCGCCGACCTGGCCGGCGGCCTGCTGGGACAGGCCCATGTCCTTGACCGTCATGGCGGCCGCGAAACCCGGCGCGAAGTCCCGGTTCGCCGCCGAGGTCTCGACGATGCCCGGCACCGGCAGGTGGTTGAGCATGGCCCAGCAGGAGCCCGAGGCCTTGGAGCTGATGTCGAAGAAGGTCTTGGGGTCGAGGCCTAGTTTCTCACCCAAGGAAAACGCTTCGGCGACCGCGATCATGGAGACGCCGAGGATCATGTTGTTGCAGACCTTGGCGGCCTGGCCGTTGCCCGGACCGCCGGCGTGGACGATGGTCCGGCCCATGGCCTCGAGGATCGGCCGGGCGCGCGCGAAAGCCGCCGCGGCGCCGCCGGCCATGAAGGTCAGCGTGCCGGCCGCGGCGCCGGCCACGCCGCCCGAGACCGGGGCGTCGAGCATGGCCCGGCCGGCCGCCGCCGCCGCCCGATGGACCTCGCGCGCGGTGGCGACGTCGATGGTCGAGCAGTCGATCAGCAACCCGCCCTCCGGTGCGGCGGCGATGATCCCCTTCGCGCCCCCCGCGGCCTCGCAATAGGCCGCGCGCACCTGTGGGCCGGCCGGCAGCATGGTGATCGTCACCGGCGCCGCCGCGGCGGCTTCATGGGCGCTGGCGGCCGCGGTCACGCCCCGCCCGGTCGCGGCTTCCAACGCCGCCGGGACCACGTCGAAGCCGACCACCCGGTGCCCCGCCGCGACCAGGTTTGCCGCCATCGGCCCGCCCATGTTGCCGAGCCCGATGAATCCGATATCGGCCATGCCGCTGTCCTCCCCGTGAATTTCCAAACCGGTTGTTAGTCGAAGCTTAAATCGCGCGCGCCGAGCGGTGCGAAGTGCGCCTCGACCAGCGACCGCGTCACTCCCATGAGCTCCGGCGGATCCCAGCGCGGCGCGTTGTCCTTGTCGATCACCATCGCGCGGATGCCTTCATGGAAATCATGGCGCGCCAGGAAGGCCTGGCTCAAGCGGTATTCCACGATCATGGCCTCGTCGAAATCGAGCGCCGCGCCCCGGCGCAGTTGTTCGATTGTGACCTTGAGGCTGGTCGGCGAGCAAGCGCGCAGCGTGGTCAGAGTTTCCGTGGCCCAGGCGCTGTCCTCAGCCCCCAATGCGGCAACGATGGCCTCGATGGTGTCCCGGCCGAAGCAGCGGTCGATGGCGGCGCGATGTCCGGCCAGCGCGGCGGCGCCCGGCGGGCTTTCGAAGGCCCGGATGGTCGTGCCCACGATTTCCCGAGCGGGACCGGCGGACCAGTCGGCGGCGGCCAGGGCGGCTTCCAGTTCCGGCAGCCGCGCGGTTTCGACGTAGTGATCGGCGAGCCCGGCATAGAGCGCATCCGCCGCCTTCAAACGCGCGCCGGTCAGGCCCAGGTAGGGCCCCAGCGCGCCCGGCAAGCGCGGCAGAAATTTGCTGCTGCCGACGTCGGGAAACAGGCCGATGCGGGTCTCGGGCAGGGCCATCAGGGTGCGCTCGGTCGCGACCCGGTGGCTGCCGTGGACGCAAGCGCCCACGCCGCCGCCCATGGCGATGCCGCCAACGAGTGGGATATAGGGTTTGGGGAAGACCTTGATGCGGCGGATCAGCATATACTCGCGCCGGAATAGCTCCGAGGCCGGACCGTCCGCCGACCCCTCTGGAATCCGGCCGCCCTCCCAGATGCCTCGGATGTCGCCGCCCGCGCAGTAGGCGCGAGTCCCCGCGCCACGCACCACCACCGCACGGATCGCGGGATCGCCGGCCCAGGCCGCTAGCTGGGCGTCGAAGGCCTCGATCAGGGTCAGGCTCAGCGCGTTCAGCGCCTTGGGCCGATTGAGCCGCACGAAGCCGACCCCGCCGCGGACCTCGAACAGAATCTCGGGTGCAGAGGTCATGGACCCTCCGGCAAGCCGGCTTCGACGAGACCCTGGGCGTAGCGTTCCGCCATGGCGGGATCGGCGAAGTGAGCGGACCGCATGTTCCGCAAGGTCAAGTCCGGCTGGTCGCGCAGCAGCCCAGCCACGCAGTCGCGCGCCGCATCCTGCCGGCCCGCGTGCCACGACAGCGACGCCAAGACCAAGCGGTTGCGCGCCAATTCGGGCGCTTGGTGAACCAGGCGGCTGATAACCCGAAGCGCTTCCGCGTCCCGCCCGGCGATAAAATGACCGACAGCGAGTTCCCGAAAGTGACGGAGCCTCTGGGTGTGTCCCTGGCTGGCCGCGATCGCGCGTTGCAGCAGCTCCATCCCCCGATCGATCTCACCCAGGTGGCACTTGCTGATTCCGATCGTGGCCCGGGCCAGGGCATAGCTGGAGTTCAATTCCAGGGCCGTCTCCCCGTGGGTCAAGGCGGTTTCGTAATCGCCACGCAGGTCTTGAGACATGGTCGCCGCCATGAGGTGGGCGAAATAGCTCGAGGGATCGAGGGTTAGGGCCTTCTCAATATACCCGCGCACCTCTTCCTTGATTTTCTCACTCGGGTCTAGGCTCGAAAACTCGTACAAGCGGTAGCAACTGAGGCCCATCATGGCGAGGCCCATCGAGCTGTCCGGCTTCCGATCCAGGGCCAGGCGGAGAATCTCAGCCGCCTCCTGATTGTTGCCCGGGGAATGGACCATATAGCCGGCCGCTTTGGACAGCAGGTCCGGCACCGACAATGTCCCGTTCTCGGCACCACGCAAAAGCTCGAACGCACGGGTTTTGAGCCGGACCCACACCGCCGAGACGACGTTCTCCGATATCTCGTCCTCCAGATCGAAGATGTCTTCCAGTTCCCGGTCAAAACGCTCGGACCAGATTTGGCTTTTGCTAGCGCTCTCAAAGAGAACAAAAGACAGGCGCAACCGCCGGCCCGCCGCACGCACACTGCCCTCGAGCCGAAAGTCGCCACCGCCCTCGCCTCTCAGTGCCGAACCGCTCTCTCCGCCGAGCACGGAGACAGAGGCCATCTTCGCCAATCCGCCGAGAATGTCCTCGCGCAGGCCTTCGGCCAACAACTGCGTTTCCGCGTCGCCCGAGATCACTTTCAGGAGAGATACGGCAATGGTGGGAAGAGCATCGGCCGATTCCGCTTCGCCCCCCACGATTTTCCCGACGGTCGAAATCTCAGCGGTCCCGTCCCGCCCGCGCAGATGAAACACCGGCACCGGGTCGATGATGTTTTTGAGCTGCTGCGCGCCGCCGGCGACGAACGACAGGTCGAGCTTGCGCTTGACCTCCTCGTAGACCTTGCCCGATAGGCAGACGCCACCGGGTTCGGCGATCGATTCCAAACGCGCG
>CAXMQD010000250.1:0-4932 GCA_964194965.1 uncultured Acidimicrobiia bacterium
ATCTTCGGTCCGATCGATCATGGTCTCGGTCGCATCGACTTCCTTGGAGAGGCGCGTCGGCGTCGCCTCGACATCCAGGATGACGGCGTTCTCCATGTCGATCAGATAGTTCAGGCTATAGCCGAACATGACCTTGTTGCGACCCCGCGTCGTCCAGGCAGCGCAGGGATCGCTCGGCGACATCGCCTTGGGCTTTTGCTTGGGGTTGATCGGCGGGTTCCCGCTTTCCAGCGCCGCCAGGTATTCACTCACCGGACGGCTAGTCCGCTGTTCAGGCGTCCAATCGACCTCCGAGCCCTCGACCCGCCGGAACCGGCTGGCGTTGGCTTCGATCACCGAGGCATCGACCGCAAAGCCCTCGCCGCCGACCAGGCCCGCCGTCATGCAGCCGCAGACCACCTCCTCGAACACCTTGCGCAGAATATCGCTCTCGCGGAACCGGCCGTGGCGGTTCACCGAGAAAGTCGAATGGTGCGGAACCGTGTCCTCCAAGCCCAGGCCGCAGAACCACCGGTAGGCCAGGTTCATCCTCACCTCCTGGCACAACCGGCGCTCCGAGCGGATCGAATAGCAGTAGCCGACAATCAGCATCCGGACCATCAGCTCGGGACAGATCGACGGGCAGCCCAGGTGGCTTTAATGAGCCCGCATCTCGCTGCGCAGCCAACTTAAGTCCAAAGCAGCGGCGATCCGGCGCAGCAGATGACCGGCCGGAACCAGATCTTCGAGATCGAATTCATAAAAAAGACGGTCTTGACGGCCTACAGGTTCACCCATCATCGCCCCGATCCTCTCGCTACATCCTCACAAGCAAGGAATCACGGCCATCCGAGCCGAACCAAGAATTCTTCGACAGCCTCAGCCATAAGCGGACTCAAACCGCTCCGCAACATCAACCGTATCTTGACGCATCGCGATGCCGGTGGTGGGAGCCGTCCATTGCATCAACTCCGGACATTCTGTCAGCGATGTCGACTTCATCGGGTACGGCATGACCGAGCCCCCAGCACCGCCACAATATATTGATTCTTATTTCAGCATCTCTCTTAAAGAGCTTTCAATTTGCGATCTATCTCGGGAATTCGGGTTTAAATAGCCATTGATCTGGATCAATGCCTCGAGGCGACCAGCCACATAAAATATTCTTACCGGTTCGATTTAGCGTGGACACATTAAGCACATTTAGGGCAAAGGGGTGGCTTAATTTCAAGACCTGGGGGGAATGAGCGAGTTCCTGGAGCGGGTGAGCGGAGTACCGGGGCTCGGACGGACGGGGCGGCCAAATCAGGACGCTGCGTATTCGGAGCCCACATCATCCGCAAAGAGAAAAGACGGCTAGGGCAAGACCGCGGTGGGATAAACACGCTCGAACTCAACTGCAGTCGACGGAGCAAACCGTGGAGAAGGAGACTTATACCAAGCTGCGGTGATTGCGACTCACGAAGGGGACTCCCAAACGGGCAAAAGTCTAAATCAATGAGGCGACCACAGGAGGAGATTCACCATGGTTGCAGTGATTGCTTTGCGGGAAGATTTTGATGGTGCGGGACTGCGACGATTGGCCAGGGCAACGAAGGACGCAGCCCAGAGCTGCCGGCTTCTCGCGCTGGCCAAAATTTATGATGGCGGCGCGCGTTCGGATGTGGCGCGGATCGACGGAATCGGGCTTCAGGTGATCCGGAATTGGGTGGTGCGTTTCAATGCCGATGGACCGAACGGGTTGATTGACCGCAAGGCGCCGGGCAAGCCATCCAAGCTCAACGACTCGCAACGCCAGATGCTTACCCAGATCGTCGAGACCGGGCCGAACCCGGCGATCCATGGTGTGGTGCGCTGGCGTCTCAAGGACCTGGTGCAGTGGATATGGGAGGAGTTCGACATCTCGCTGGATGAGACTACGGTGGGACGGGAGCTGAATGCTCTGGGGTTCCGCAAGATATGGCGCCTCCCCGTCATCATGCGCAAAACGAATGGATGATCGAGGATATAAAAAATCTCCCGGTCAAACTGGAGGCGATCCGCGCCAGACTTTCGGCGGACACTGAGATAGAACTTTGGTCGCAAGAACCAGACTGGCGAGCCCGGCAGCAGCGAAACTCCCTATGACTGCTCGCCAGTCACGGCGCAGATGGTGATCGCCTTGGGCGTCAGGATGCAGGCTTCCCGGCACAGGGCGCATCCGACACAGATGTCCTTGTTGATATGCGGCCGGACACCGTCCCGCCATTCAAGGGCGCCAGGAACCGGGCAGCTATCGGCGCAGGCGCCGCATTCCGGCCCCGAATAGGGCAGGCAGACCTCGGTGTCGATCTGCAGATTCGCCAGCCGGGGCGCATCTTCGCTTAGTTCCGGGGCAAGCAGCGCCAGGGCATGGGGTTCGCAGGCGGTGACACAGGGCCAGTCCTCGCAAAGATGGCAGCCCCGGTTGGCCAGGTCCATCGCCGGGGTGCCCGACACCTCGATGCCATAACGCGCCGGTAGCTTGAAAATCACGTCATGGGGACAGGCCGTGATACAATCGTCACAGCGGGTGCAGGACAACAGGAATTCGGGCTCCGGCCGGGCGAAAGGCGGACGCAGCCAGTTCCTGGCCCGGCTTTCGGCCCGCTCATCGGCCATGCGGACCACCGCCTCCGCCGCCTTGCGCGCTCCCAGCCTGAAAAATTCCCGCCGTTCCATCACGGCCGCGCGCTTCTGATCTTACCGGTCATCGCCCGCCGCCGTTGGATCAGACTGATAAAAATCATTAGCGCCAATAAGAGCCCAGCGGCGATTTCCAGGGGGCCGAACAGCGGCGGCGCCCCGACGCGCACGGGGAAATCGAGGACGTAGGGCTCGCCATCCACTTCGAAGCGGGCCGTGACCATGTAATCGCCCGCCTGCGCCACCTGGAAGCCCTGCCGGTAAACATGGTCGTCGGGCGGTTGTACGCCGAGTGCGACGCTTTGCCCGGTGCCCCACCAGCTGTCTGCGCGCAGGGAGAAGCCGACCTTGCCCGCGAAAGGTTCGCCGCCCTCAATGGTGGTGGCGTAGAGGTGAATCCGCCCCGGTTCGCCGGGTCGGGGGAAGGCCGGAAAAATCATATAGGTCAGTATATAATTACCGATATAGGCTTCGCCCTGCATGCTCGGCGGGGTGTTGGAGTCTTCGTTCAGGCTATAGGCGGGGCGACCCAGAACATGATGGGCGGCCGCATTTAGGGGAACGAGCAGCATCAACGCTACGAAGAGCCAAGTTTTCAGCATCGCCTACGCCGCCTCCCCGAGGGTCGGTTCCTGCAGTTTCCGATACTGGCGGCCGAGATGGCCCGGTCCCTGCGCCGGATAATCTGTTGGGCGGATGACGAAAGTCAGGGCATCGGTCGGGCAGATCGCTATGCAGGCCATGCAGTTGTTGCATTCCTGACCGAAACCATCGCGCAAGGGATCGAGCTCGAATTCGCAAACGGCGTTGCATTTGCCACAGTCGTTGCAGGTCTCGACGATGCGCCGTATCCGCAGCAGCCGGTAGCGACCGATCAGAGAATAGAGCGCGCCGCCGGGGCAGAGATAGCGGCAGAAGCCCCGGCGCGAAACCAGCAGGTCGAATACAAGGGTCGCCAGGAAGAACACCATGCCCGCGCCGAAGCCACCCAACGCCACCACGTAATAAAGTTCGCGGCCGATGATGGCGGGGGGGTAGATCGCCGCCACCAGCACCGATCCGCTGGCCGCCGACAGCACCAGCCCGACCGCCAGGACAGCGTATTTGATGCGTCTGTCGAAGCGCCGGTTGCCGGTTTTCAAGCCGGCCCATTGGAGCCAAGCGGCGAGGTTGGTGTTCAACTCATAGAGAAATGTCGCCGGACATATCCATCCGCAGTAGAACCGCCCCAGAAACATGGTCAAGCCCACGGGTATCAAGGCGGTCAACCAAAACGGCCAATGGATCGATAGCCCCGCCGCCGTCTGCCCCGCCACGGCCAGGGGATCGGACAGCTTCAGGCCCCACAAGGTTGCCGACCAGGTGTTGCCCTTTACCGCACCGAGGTCCTCGGCGGCATCTTCGGTGAATGGCGCGGTCAGCCATTCCATGACGTCATAGAGGCGCTGTTCCGAGGGCGCCAGAAGGTCGTAGGCATGGGCCGCCACGTAAGTCTGATAGACATGGAGGAAGGGCAACGTCACGAGTGCGGCGAATACGGCGGTCAGGGTGACCCAGCGTAACTTGTTGAGATGGCGCCAAAGGAAGAAAGGCTTACTCATGTGAAATCCGGAACGATGCGGATGGCTTGCGGCAGTTGGATGCAGGACCGCTCGCACAACCCACAGCCGACGCAGAGGTCGGTGACATGTGGCTGTTCCAACATGCCCACGGTGATGGCGATATCGGGCAGTGGGCAGGCCCGGTAGCAGACCCCGCAGGTTTTGCCCTGGAAGGATAGGCAGAGGCTTTCATCGACCACGGCATGTCCCATATTGACGTTCGCGAGGATGGGCTCGAGGCCGCGTTCGATAGGCTGGATCGCGCCGGTCGGACAGATATCGCCGCATTTCATGCACAGGATGCAGGCCTGCTCGCGCGGGATGATGTAGGGCGTATCGAGTGAGCTTAGGCCGTTTTCCCCGCCAAAATAATTGATGCAGCGGTTGGGGCAGACCTCGCCGCACTGACCGCAATGGATGCAGCGGCCGAGAAAATCCTCTTCGGCCAAGGCGCCCGGCGGGCGCAGATAGCGCAGGGACGATGGGTTGAGCGCGGCCCGAACGGGCCCCGGCGCAACCGCCGCGACGGCGGCTGCGGCCAGGGCCTCCAACAGGGTCCGGCGTTCCATGGCGGCTAGATTTTCTCGATCCGGCAGGCGCTTTTCTTGAAGTCGACCTGTCCCGAGACCGGATCCCAGACCCGGCTGGTCAAGCCGTTGGCCAGCCATTTGTTCTTCTTGGGATCGGC
>CAXMQD010000251.1:0-62541 GCA_964194965.1 uncultured Acidimicrobiia bacterium
GACTTGGTGGAATTATGCCCGCAATGGCATCACGAGATTTCGCGCAATCATGTCCGCGCCGACGGCCTTTAGTTCGCCGATCAACAGCAACGCAGCGGGGGACAGAACGCTTGTCCGGCGGTAGCTGATGCCGACGGTGCGCGTCAGTGTGATATCGGGAACCGGCAAGGCTTTCAGGCCGGTCTTTTTGCTGTCGCCGATTACCTGAGTCGGATGCCAACCGATGAAATCGCTTTTCCGGATGACGCTCACCGCGAACAATGTAGAGTTCGAGTCGATGGTCGGTTTGGGTACCGGCAACTTCTTCGCCAGATAGAACGAATCCAGGTGACGGCGGCCGAGATTATCCTGACCGGGCAAGATCCAGTCGTATTCAAGACAATCTTCGGCCGTGATCTTCTTTTTCCTTAACAAGGGGTGCCCGACGCGGACGGCCGGATGGGTCTGATCGAGGTAGAGCGGCTCGTGAATCAAATCGAGGTTGTCGTCATTTTCCGGGACCATGGACAACGCCAAGTCGATCTCGCCTCGCGCCAGATCGGGGATCAGGTCGTCGTAAAGCTCCCCGATCAATTTGATTTCTACATCCGGGTGGCGGGACTGAAGTCGAACGCAGGCTTCCGGCACCAGCTCGAGCCTCATGCTGGAACCGGCGCCGACGACCACCCGACCCGTGTTTCCGTCTTTGAGCGCGAAAATGGCGTCTCGCGCACGTTGGATTTCTCCTTTGATAAGGTCCGCGTGAGCAGCCAGCGCTTCACCGTAAATCGTCGGACTGACTCCGCGCGGCAGCCGATCCAATAGCTTGACGCCGAGGCTCAACTCCAATCGGCGAACCGCCTTGCTAAGCGCAGGTTGGGTCACGTGCAGTTTTTCCGCGGCCTTGCCGAAGCTGCGGTTTTCAACCGTCGCCAGGAAATATTGCAACTGCCGGAGGTCCATGGCCGTGAATCCTTAGGCATTCCAAAAAGTTTCGGGTACGGCACCAAATATAATTAGTAGTTAACCCTAATCGGTGTCAACCTGCGAACCGCAATCATTCGAAACGGCAAAAAAATATTCCGAAAATGAGTTCGGACAGACCCAACATTCTTTGGTACTGCACCGATCAACAGCGATTCGACACGATCCAGGCGCTCGGGAATACCCACATCCGGACCCCAAATATCGATCGAATGGTTGCCGGTGGCGCCGCCTTCAAGCGCGCCTATGTGCAGAGCCAGATTTGCACGCCGAGCCGGGCCTCGTTTTTAACCGGCCGGTATCCAGCAACGAATCACGTACATCGCAACGGCAACGCATATTTTCCCGAATCCGAGATTCTGGTCACAAAAATGCTTGCGGACGCCGGGTACGATTGCGGATTGATCGGCAAACTTCATTTGGCCGGTGCGGCCGGCGGATTGGAACGGCGGACCGATGACGGATACCGACTATTCCAATGGAGCCATCATCCGAGACCCAATCTCGACCCGGAACACCATGCCTACTACCAATGGCTGGTGAACGAAAAAAATGTCGATCCGCGGGAACTCTATTCATCGATCCGAACGTTCTGTTGCGCAGGCGTGCCCGCGGAATACCACCAATCGACCTGGTGCACGGAAATGGCGATCCGGTTTATCGATGAGAAACGCGATGGACCCTGGATGCTGTCCATAAACCCGTTCGATCCGCATCCGCCGTTCGACCCGCCGCAGGAATATTTGGATCGGTATGACCCAAAGGATTTACCTGGGCCGTTGTTCCGTGAGTCGGATTTGGAACGGCAGGGCATGTTCCGGAATGTCTGCCAGCAATCGATCGATGCCGTTGATCCAAATGGCGTAAACCTAGATCCGCCCCCGGGCCAAAGCCACAATGACACGGCCACATTGCCGCCGAAGTCCTTCGACGGTTTTCGGGTCCAAGCCGCCTACTACGCGATGATCGAATTACTGGACGCGCAGTTCGGCCGGTTGGTGGACTACCTCGACAATATCGGCCAATTGGAAAACACGATTATCGTCTTTCATAGCGATCACGGCGAAATGCTGGGCGATCACGGTCTGCTCTACAAGGGTTGCCGGTTTTTCGAAGGATTGGTGCATGTGCCGCTGGTGTTTTTTTGGAAGGGCCGAATTAGATCTGGTTTGATCAGCGATGCGCTGGTCGAGATTGTCGACGTGGCGCCGACGCTTCTCGAAGCCGCCGGAATGGAAATTCCCTATTACATGCAGGGCCGATCGTTATTCGGAATTCTGAGTGGCGACGCCGACCCCAACCACCACAAATCAAGTGTCGTAACGGAATTTAACGATGCCCTCGGCTCGGCAGATAACTCGTTGCCGACTCACGGCACAATGAATTTCGACGGGCATTTCAAGACAATCGTTTATCACGGCCTCGATCTGGGCGAATTGTTCGATCTAGAAGAAGACCCAGGCGAGTTCGTCAACCTTTGGGACGAACCGGACCACAAAGACCTCAAACTCAAGCTCCTGCACAACCACTTGGACGCGATCATGGCGACAAGTTCGGCGGGTATCGAGCGGATCCACAGATTCTAGCGGAGAATGGATGAAATCCACAGGGTCATGGATTGCCCATGGAGGTCCAAAAGTGAATTTGGCGGCAGGCAACATCGAACCCGTTGTCACCGCGTTGGTGACGGCAACTAAAAACAGGGAGACATACGCAATGGCAAGTCGAATGTTTTCACGGAAACCGCGATGGCGGCTTCAAAATCTCTTCGTATCCGCGGCGAGCGCGATTGCGGTCGCCGCCGCAGGCAGTCTCGCGCTGACCGATACGGCGCGTGCGGACAATGTCTGCCCGAAGCGCGGTGGTATCCTGAAAACCGTGGATATGCACTACAAATTGGTGGATCCGTCGCAACGGGCCAACCCCATCTATTTCATGCGATTGGTGTATGATTCGCTTTTGGATATATCCGAGGATCTAGCCTTAACCCCAGGTTTGGCGGATTCCATGCCGCAGCAGGTCGATAAAACGACCTTCATTTTCAAATTGCGCGAGGGCGTGAAGTTCCATGACGGAACGGAATTCAATGCCGAAGCGGTGAAGTTTAATGTAGACCGCTTGATCGCCGGCGAGGTTAAGTCCCCCTACACCGGAACCTGGAAGAAATTCACCAAGTCTGTGACCGCCGTCGATTCCATGACCGTGAAGTTCGAGTTGAACGAAGAGTGGCCGTCATTCCTCTGGGGCGTCGCAAGTTCACTTGGAATTGCGTCGCCGACTTCGGTCAAGAAATTGGGCAAGGATTACGGGATCAAGGGTGCGGCAGGCACAGGACCGTTTATGTTCGACAAGTTCCAACCGAAAAAGCAGCTCAATCTATCTCGCAACCCGAATTACTACCGCCAGGGCGAGCCCTGCTTGGACGGCTTCCAGGCCCGGACCATCAAATCGGGGAGCGTCCGGATATTGTCCCTCAAAAAAGGCGATCTGGATGTCATCAATACTTTTCCGGAATCCCAGTTTCCGCAGCTGGAAGCCGAAGACACGGTCATCGTCGAAGAGGGCAAGGCATCCACGTTGACATTGCTGCCCATGAACACCCGGCATCCGGCCCTGAAAGACAAAAGGGTTCGGCAGGCCATTCAATATGCCGTCAACGGGCAGGAGCTGATCGATAACGTGTACCGCGGCGCCGGCGTCATGATCGAAAGCGTATTTCCGCCGTGGCATCCCGGCTTTTCCAAAGCCGATACGACGCCGATCCGCCAGGATATCGAGAAGGCCAAATCGCTGTTGAAAGAGGCCGGCTACGGTCCGGGCGGTAAGAAACTGGTGTTGAATATGGAGACCGGTTCGGGTGGCGCCCACGTTCAGCGTGGCGTGCTTATACAAGCCCAATTGAAAGCGGTTGGCATCGATCTCAAGGTCGCGAATATTTCCGCCGGACAGATGTTCTCGAATATGCGCTCGGGGAACTATCAGTTAGCCCTGTGGCAAATGCTCGGCGGCCCCAATATGAAGGATTATGCTTGGGACCTGTATTCGGCAGAGGGTGGCAACAACGTCACCTATTACAACAAGGAAGGCGGATATCAGAACGCCCGGGTCGACGAATTGGCAAATGAAATCGTCGAAACCGAAGACCCGTCCCAGGTGCAGGCACAGATCAAGGAGATGCAAAAACTGGTCTTTGAGGACGTCCCCTACATCTTCCTCAATTACCGCAATCACCGCACCGCGCGCCGGACTTATGTGAAGAACTTCAAAACCGGAAAACTTAAAGGCCGTGAAGACATCCGCCGCGTGTGGATCGATAAATAATGTACCTCCCGTACCCCCGTTCGGCCGGATTTCCGTAGCCGGCCGAACGGGGCTTTTTATGAGCGCCTTTGTTCTGGTATTTAGATTGTCATGTTGACGACCATCGTCATCCGGAGGCTGCTGCTCTCTATCCCAACGATTCTCGGGGTTGCAACCCTGGCCTTCATTCTCGGGCACCTGTCGCCGGGCGATCCGGCGATCGCGGCCATGGGATTGGACTTGGAAGGGTATTCGACGGTCGAGCCCGGCGAATTGGAGCGGGTTCGGAAGGAACTCGGCCTCGACAGGCCCTTGCTCGTTCAATACGCACAGTGGCTCGGCAAAGCCGTTCAGGGCGACTTCGGCCGGTCCTTTGTCAGCACCTCGGAAGTTTCCGACTTGGTGTTTGAAGCTCTGCCGACGACGTTGATGTTGCTGGTCATGACCATGACATCGGCGGCGGTCATCGGCATTGCCCTGGGTGTTATTTCCGCCGTCTACCGCGGTAAGAGCGGAGATTACATTGCCCGGATGATCGCCATTATCGGCGTTAGCACACCCACATTCTGGTTCGCCTTAGTTTTGATGCTGGTGTTCGCTTTCGCCATTCCCATATTTCCCATGACCGGCTCCGTCGAGGAGCACGGGATTTCCGCGCTGGTCCTGCCGACGGCGGCGATTGCCCTTCATCCCGCTGCGCTTATTGCCCGCATGATGCGCTCGAGCATGCTCGAAGTGTTGTCGCAGGATATGGTCCGGACCGCCACCGCCAAGGGCCTGAGCAAGTGGCGGGTATTTATGGTCCACGCCTTTCGTAACGCCATCAATCCGGTCATCACGGTGATCGGTTTTCAGTTCGCCAACCTCATGGGCGGCGCGGTCGCCGTCGAGTTCATCTTTTCGCTGCCCGGACTCGGCAGCCTGTTGATCGAGGGGATTTACGAGAAAGACATATTGGTCCTCCAGGGCGCGGTACTGGTTATCGGTGTCGGTTTCGCGCTCTCCAACTTGATCGTCGACCTGCTTTATATGGTCATCGATCCGAGGATCCGGCTATGACCCCAGGCGGCGCGGACAAACACGGCAATTGGGGGCTGTTCGTGGACAGCTTCAAGCGGTTTCTTTCCAGTAAGTTGAACAGGTTCAGCTTTGGCCTAACCATGTTTCTGTTGTTGATGGCGGTCGCCGCACCCGTGATTGCGCCTTACCCCTTCGACCAGGTCGATCCCGCGAACGGCTTGCTGTCGCCCAATTGGGACCATTTGATGGGCACCGACAACGCTGGCCGGGATATACTTTCGCGCGTCCTTTACGGTGCGCGCACCTCACTTTCCATGGGAATCCTTACCGTCCTGTTCGGTCTGGTCACGGGTGTCTTCATCGGCGCGCTGTCCGGATACGTGGGCGGCATGGTTGACGAATTGATTATGCGCGTCGTCGAAATCTTTATGTCAATTCCCGGGATTGTCATGGCGTTGGCGCTCGTGAGCGTGCTGGGTCCGAGCTTGCCGTTTATCGTTCTCGCTCTATCGATCCGGCGCATCACGCAGTTCGCGCGGGTCGCGCGCGGCGCCGTCCTCAGCGTAAAGAATCAAGATTACATCATCGCCTGCCACGCCGTCGGCATGAGCGACCTGCGGATCGTTTTCGGCCATGTCCTGCCCAATTGCATCGGGCCCATCATCGTTCTGGCGACGGTGTTGTTGGGGAACGTCATTTTGACGGAATCGACGTTGAGCTTTCTCGGCATGGGCATCCAGGAACCGACACCGAGCTGGGGCACCATGATTGCCCAGGGAAACGAATTTCTGACCTTCGCGCCGTGGCTGTCGATTTTTCCCGGCGGCTTCCTGTTTCTAACCATGGTCGCCTTCAATCTATTGGGTGACGGCGTTCGGGATCACCTCGACCCGCGCGGCGGTAGTGTTGTTTGAAAGAGACCATGAAATGACCAACAAACCTAACATCCTGCTCATCACTTCGGATCAACACCGTGGCGATTGTTTCGGGTTCGAAGGCCGCAACGTCAAAACGCCGCACCTGGATCGCATGGCTCGGGAGGGAATGCGCTTTTCGAATTGCATAACGCCCAATGCTGTCTGCCAGCCGTCCCGCGCGTCAATTCTGACCGGTTTGCTTCCCTGCACCCACGGCGTCAGCGACAACGGCATCGACCTAGAAACGGAGCAGGGCGAATTGGGCTTTGGACGCACGCTCGCAAAAGCCGGGTATCGTAGTGGGTATGTCGGCAAGACCCATTTCTCGACCCATCACACGTTCCAACCGACGGGCACGCCGGAATGCAAATATACCATCCCGACGATGCCCGACGATTGGATGGGTCCTTACATGGGTTTCGATCATATGGAGACCATGATGCTCGGCCATTACGCGAATGGCCGGCCGACTCCGCCGCCGAACTCCCTGCATTACGAACGCTGGCTCTACGCCGACGGCCGAGGGCACGATAAAATCAAACTTTGGGAGACTCACCTTCCGCCCGATGCGGGAGCGCCGCAAACTTGGAATTCGGCGCTGCCCGTGGCCTGGCATCACTCGACCTGGGTCGGAAACCAGACGGTTCGGTATCTGGAACAACACAACGACGAGCCCTTTGTTATGTGGGCGTCGTTTCCCGATCCGCACACGCCCTTCGATTGTCCGGAACCCTGGAGCCGCTTGCATCATCCGGACGAGGTCGAAATTCCCTATCACATGGATCGAGACCTTGACCGGCGGCCCTGGTGGCACGCGAAGAGCCTGCAAGGCACGCCGGTTATGCCCGACAAAGAACTGCAGATACACCGGGCGACTTATTCCCGCGTGACACCGCTCGGCGAAGAGAAACTGCGCCACACCATCGCGAACTACTATGGCATGATTTCTCTCATCGATCACAATGTGGGGCGCATCCTGACCGCACTCGACGAACAGGGATTAAGCGACAATACCCTGGTGGTATTCACATCCGATCACGGTGAGTGGCTCGGCGATCACGGCCTGTTGTTGAAAGGCCCCATGCTTTACGAAGGTCTGCTGCGGGTTGGATGCATCGTCCGGGGGCCGGGCGTTGCAAAGGACCATGTATCCGACGCGCCCATCTCGACGCTTGATCTGGCCGCCACGTTCTATGATTACGCGGGATTAAGTGCGCCGACCGACATCCACAGCCAAAGCCTCCGGGGAATGATCGAAGGCCATGACCAGGCGCGCGACTTCGCCCATAGCGAATGGGATTTGCGACCGTCGCGCAGCGGCGTCGAATTGCACCTCCGGACGGTTCGCACCAAGTCCGCAAAACTGACGTTGGAGGAAATTTCCGGCGTTGGCGAAATGTACGATCTAAACAACGATCCGCACGAAATGGATAACCGGTTCGGCGACCCCGGTTCCGCGGCACTTCAGAAAGAGCTCACCGATATGATTCGGTCCCGGCCGGACGATACGATTCCGGCCAAACAGCCGGTGGGGATGGCCTAATCTTGGACGTTCGCACGCCAATTCTTGAACTGAAGGAACTCGAAACACATTTCGAAACCCGCGATGGGATTGTGCGCGCAGTGGACAAAGTCAGTTACGCCGTCGGGGCCGGGGAGACCCTGGGCGTGGTCGGCGAGTCCGGATGTGGAAAAAGCGTTACGTCGCTTTCCATATTAAGACTGATCCCGACCCCGCCGGGCCGGATCGTCGGCGGTCAAGTCTGGTTCGAGGGCGAAGATCTGACCCAGGTTTCCGAAGACCGTATCCGCCAGGTGCGTGGCAACGACATCTCCATGATTTTCCAAGAGCCCATGACGTCCCTGAATCCCATGATGACGGTCGGCAGGCAAATCGCCGAGCCGTTGATCCGCCACCGGGGATTGTCGAAATCGGAAGCGGCCGGACGGGCCAAGGAAATGCTGCAATTGGTGCACATTCCCGATGCAGATCGCTGGCTCGATGGCTATCCACACGAAATGTCCGGCGGCATGCGGCAGCGGGTGATGATCGCCATGGCGCTGGCCTGTGATCCGAAAGTCCTGATTGCGGACGAACCGACGACCGCCCTAGACGTCACCATTCAGGCGCAAATTCTGCTTTTGATACGGGAATTACAGGAGAAGCTCGGCACCGCCGTGGTCATGATTACTCACGATCTCGGCGTTATTGCGGAAACGGCGGACCGGGTCGTCGTCATGTACGCGGGCCGCAAGGTCGAGGAATCCGGTGTGGAAGACTTGTTCGCCAACCCACGCCATCCCTATACGGTTGGATTGATGACCGCGGTCCCGCGGTTGGACAAAATTACATCAGGTATGGCGTACAACGAACGGTTGACTGAAATTCCCGGCGTTGTGCCGCCACTGCACGAATTGCCGGCGGGATGCGCCTTCGCCAGCCGCTGTTCATTCGCGACCGACCGTTGTCGCCAAGAAAAACCTGTATTCGAAGAGAAATCTCCGGGCCATTGGGCCGCTTGTTTCGCGGAGATCGGTTGATGGCCTTGGACTCGCAAAACCCGAAACCGCCGCTGTTGGAAGTCAACGACCTGAAGACCTATTTCCCGGTCCGAAAGGGCGTGCTGTCCACCATCCAAGGCTACGTTTACGCCGTCGACGGCGTCTCAATCACAGTGAACGATGGAGAAACGCTCGGGCTTGTGGGAGAAAGCGGTTCAGGGAAGTCGACGCTCGGAAAATCCGTGTTACGGATCGTCGAGCCGACCTCGGGAGAAATCAAGATTCGCGGTAAGAATATCATCGGACTTTCCAAGTCGGAGATGTTCGCCTATCGCCGCGAAGTCCAAATGGTGTTTCAAGACCCCTACTCGTCGCTTAACCCACGCATTCCGGTCGGCAAAATCGTCGCCGAGGTCATGCGGGTGCATGGTATCGCCTCGGGTCGGGAGGCCCGTGAACGGGTCAATGACATCTTCGAGAAAGTTGGGCTCTGGCCGTCGCAAACACGAAACTACGCCAACGAATTTTCAGGCGGTCAGCGGCAACGGATCGGGATCGCCCGGGCCTTGGCGTTGAACCCCAGCTTGATCATCGCCGATGAGCCTGTTTCCGCCCTCGACGTGTCCGTGCAGGCGCAGGTGATTAATCTGTTCATGGATTTGCAAGAAGAGTTTGGCATCTCTTATTTGTTTATCGCCCATGACCTCGCCGTCGTCGCGCAAATCTGTCATCGCATCGCGGTCATGTATCTGGGTCGCCTTGTTGAACTGGCGGACCGGGACACGCTGTTCAGAAACCCCCTGCACCCCTACACCCAGGCGCTATTGGCTTCGATCCCTATTCCCAATCCGAAAATAAAACCGACCACGGAGCGGCTCATTCAAGGGGACATCCCAAGCCCAAGCAATCCACCGAATGGGTGTCGTTTTCATACCAGGTGCCCGCTTGCCGAGCACCGTTGCCGCGTCGAAACGCCTGAGTTCAAGGAAATCGAAACCGGTCATTGGGCCGCCTGCCATCTGCAAAATTGACTCTGCGCTATCTTCAGAAGTGCGATACCCGGCCCATCCTCTTCGGGGCGCAACGGCTTGCGGACGACACCGGGATAGGCGACGCCACCCACTCCAGAGACGTGGTGGCGACAAAGGTTTCTTCCGTCATCGAGCATTCCCCCTAGGCCATTCTGACACAGCGTAATCGGGGACCCTATTTGGGGGCCGCCTAAATTTCTAAGATGTTATGGTATTTGTATAATTTAGTTTTTCGGCAAACTGATTTCGCCTCCTGTCGCCCCATCCTAAAACCCCCAAACCGGGTTGCAGGATCACGCTGTCGATGAAAACATAGGTGTGCTACCGTCTTCGGCGGCTGGGATGAATCCTCTGGGAAGTCCCGGTTCAGATCACCGATAATAATTCGGAATAGTGCAGACCAATGTGGCGTGGCGGAAAAAGACCTTCATAAATGACCGTCCTATGGGTGCTCGGTGCAGTTTGGTGTGCCGGCCCGGCGTGAAAAATAGCGAGGCTCAATGATGGCGGAGAAAACGGCCGCCAGAGGGTCGGGTGCCGTCGATACGTCGCCCTCTCTGGGCGACGAGGTCAAGTACACCACCTGCTACATGTGCGCTTGCCGGTGCGGGATCAAGGTCTACCTGCAGGACGGCGGCGTCCGCTACATCCAGGGAAATCGCGACCATCCGGTAAACAAGGGCGTCCTATGCGCCAAAGGCGCGGCCGGCATCATGCAATTGAATTCGCCGGCGCGGCTGACCAAGCCCTTGCGGCGTGTCGGCGATAGGGGCAGCGGAGAATTCGAAGAGATCGAGTGGGATGAGGCCCTCGATATCGCCACCGCATGGCTGGCCCGGGCCCGGGCAACCGATCCGCACAGGCTCGCCTTTTTCACCGGCCGCGATCAAAGCCAGTCCCTGACGTCGTGGTGGGCGCAACAGTTCGGCACGCCCAACTACGCCGCACACGGTGGGTTCTGCTCGGTCAACATGGCCGCCGCCGGCCTCTACACCGTGGGCAGTGCCTTCTGGGAATTCAGCGAACCGGACTGGGAACACACCCGTTATTTCATGATGTTCGGCGTCGCCGAGGATCACGATTCCAATCCCATCAAGATCGGACTTGGCAAACTCAAAGGCAAGGGCGTCAAGTTCGTCTCCGTCAACCCGATTCGAACCGGCTACTCCGCCATCGCCGACGAATGGCTGGCCATCACGCCGGGGACCGATGGGCTGTTCGTCTTATCTCTGGTCCACGAATTGTTGCGGGCCGGCAAGGTAGATGTCGAATACCTGCGCCGCTACACCAACGCCGGCTGGTTGGTGATCCAGGATCCGGGTGGGGCCGAGGACGGTCGTTTCGCCCGTGACGAAGACGGCCGGGTTCTCTGCTGGGACCACCGCGAGGGCGCGATTGCCGACGCCTTGGCGGGTGACGCGGCGCCGAGTCTCAAGGGCTCGATCAGCCTTCCGGACGGACGAAGCGCCCGGCCATCGTTCCACATCCTGGCCGAGCGGTACCTCGACGCGCAATACAGTCCCGACGCGGTGGCATCGCGGGTCGGGTTGACCGCCGAGACCATTCGCCGCATCGCCGCCGAACTGGCGCACGCCGCCTTCGAGCAAGATGTTGTTATCGAGCAGCCGTGGACCGACTGGACCGGTCGGCGCCACGACCGCATGATCGGCCGCCCGGTCAGCATCCATGCCATGCGCGGCATATCCGCCCATTCCAACGGCTTTCACACTTGCCGCGCCATCCACTTGTTGCAGATTCTGCTCGGCAGCATCGACACCCCCGGGGGCATGCGTTTCAAACCGCCGTACCCCAAATCGCTCGCTTCGCTTCCCCAACCCTTCGGCCTCAAGGAGGACATCAAACCGAACACGCCGCTGCGCGGCCCGCATCTGGGCTTCCCGAAGTCGCCTAAGGGGTTGCTCATCGACGCCGGTGGCAAGCCCCGGCGAATCGACAAAGCCTTCTCCTGGGAAGCCCCTCTAGCGGTTCACGGGATGATGCACATGGTCATCACCAACGCATGGAAGGGAGACCCCTATCCGATCGACACCCTGTTCATGTACATGTCCAACATGGCGTGGAATTCGGCCATGAACACCACCGACACCATGCGCATGCTGACCGACAAGGATGCGGCGACAGGCCAGTACAAAATCCCCCGGTTCATTTATTCCGACGCCTTCTACTCCGAAACCGTTGCCTACGCCGATCTGGTGCTGCCCGACACCACGTACCTGGAGCGATTTGACTGCATCTCCTTGCTCGACCGCCCGATCAGCGACGCCGACGGCGTCGCCGATGCGATTCGCCACCCCGTGGTCGAACCCGACCGCGACGTGCGTCCTTTTCAGTCCGTGTTGCTCGATCTGGGTGCGCGTCTGGGCCTTGCCGGCATGATCGATAAGGATGGCCAACCCAAGTACCCCGGCGGCTACCGCGATTACATTATCAATCATGAACGCCGCCCCGGCATCGGCCCCCTGGCGGGCTGGCGCGGCGCCGGCGGCGATGAGACCGCTCGGGGCGATCCCAATCCAGATCAGATCGACCGCTACATCGAGAACCAGTGCTTCTGGCGCCAGGAGCTGGCGCCCGAGAACAAGTACTTCCGCAACGTCAATCGCGACTATCTGGCCTATGCCGTCAAGATGGGCTTCGTGGTCGATAACCAGCCGATCATTTGTCAGATCTACAGCGAGGAATTGCAGAGCTTCCGCCTCGCCGCCCAAGGGCACGGCCCCTTGCAGCCCCCGGCGGAGCACCGCGACCGCATCGAAAAATACTTCGATCCCTTGCCCATCTGGTATCCGCCATTCGAAGACCAGTTGGCCGGCGATTACCCCTTGCACGCGGTCACTCAGCGGCCCATGGCGATGTATCATTCTTGGGGCTCGCAGAACGCCTGGCTCCGGCAGATTCACGGCAGCAACCGCCTCTACGTGCCGTGTGCCGCCGCCGAGAAATTGGGGATCGGGGATGACGACTGGGTCTGGCTGATCAGCCGCAGCGGGCGCATCAAGGTTCAGGTCCAGCTAATGGAAGGGGTGAACCGCGACACGGTATGGACCTGGAATGCCATCGGCAAGCGGGCCGGGGCGTGGAACCTGGACCCCGGGGCGCCCGAAGCCCGACAGGGGTTCTTGCTCAACCATCTGATCGACGAACTGCTGCCAGAGCGCGACGGGGGCCACCGCTATTCCAATTCCGATCCGGTGACCGGACAGGCGGCATGGTACGACCTGATGGTTCGCATGGAACCGGCCGAAGGGGCGGAGGCGACGGAGCCGACGGAGCCGCAGTTCCCGGTGCTTCCCTTGCCCGCGGGAATGACGGAACGGCCGCGGATCATAAGCTTCGGTGCCGAATTCCATAAACCACGGCGCACCTGACATGACCAGTCTGCCAAAGACACCGCCGCCCAAACGCCTCGGCCTGGTCATCGACCTGGACACCTGCGTCGGTTGCCATGCCTGCGCCGTCGCGTGCAAGGAATGGAACACCGGCGGCTACCACGCCCCTCTGACCGACCGGAACCCCTACCAGGCCGGGGCCGACGGCGTTTGGTTGAACCGCATTCACAGCTTCGAGGTCGGCGACGCGCGGACCGTCAACTTCCCCAAGTCCTGTCTCCATTGCGAGGACGCGGCCTGCGTCACCGTCTGCCCCACGGGGGCCTCCTACAAACGGGAGGAGGATGGCATCGTTCTCGTCGATGAAGACCTGTGCATCGGATGCAAACTGTGTTCCTGGGCCTGTCCCTACGGCGCCCGCGAGTTCGACACCGACCAAGGCGTGATGAAGAAATGTACGCTCTGCATCGATCGTATCTATAACCAGAACCTGGAAGAGATCGAACGGCAGCCGGCCTGCGTGATCACCTGCCCGGTCAACGCCCGCCACTTCGGCGATCTCGCCGATCCCGGATCCGAGGTCTCGAAGCTGGTCGAGGAAAGGGGCGGCTACGACCTGATGGCGGAGATGGGATACAAGCCGACCAACAAGTATCTGCCCCCCCGGAAGCCCGTAAAGGCGCCCCAGGCGACCATGGCCGAGCCCGCGCCCGATCAGCCGTTTCTAAGCTGGCTCGACTCCGTCCTGTCGCCTTAGCACGACCGCGTCGCCGTCATGCATCCAGGGTTTTCCGTCATCCTATTTACCGCCACGACCGGGGCGGGCTACGGCATGTTGGTCCTGCTCGGGTTGCTTGGGTTCGCCGGACTGGTGCCGGCGGATTTCTGGTTCGGCTTGACCGCCTTCGGGGTTGCCCTCGGGGCCATCACCGTCGGCTTGTTGTCGTCCACGTTCCACCTCGGCCATCCCGAAAGGGCTTGGCGGGCGTTCAGTCAATGGCGTTCGTCCTGGTTGTCCCGGGAAGGGGTTTTGGCCGTGGTCACCTATGGGCCGGCCGGCTTGTTCGCCCTGAGCTGGGTTTTCCTGGCCGACAACGGAAACCTCCTAGGCCCGGTGACGGCTGTTCTTGCGGCCGTCACCGTCTTCTGCACGGCCATGATATATCGCTCCCTCACCACCATCCACCAGTGGTGCAACGCCTGGGTGGTTCCCAATTACCTGGCCTTGGGACTGATGACCGGGGCGGTTTGGTTGAACCTGCTGTTGGCCGCCTTCGGCCTGGCGAATTCGAAATTCGCCCTGTTTACGGCCGCCGTCGTGGCGGTGGCGGCGGCCCTGAAACTTGCCTATTGGAATTTCATCGATACCACGGCCCACCCAAGCACGCCGGAAAGCGCCACCGGCCTCGGCGGCCTGGGCAAGGTGCGTCTGTTCGCGGGGCCGCACACGGAAGAGAACTTCCTGATGAAGGAAATGGGCTACAGGATCGCCCGCAAGCACAGCCGAAAGCTGCGCCGGATCGCCATCACGGCCGCGTTCGCGGTCCCTCTGGGCCTGACCCTGATCGCGGCGCTGATTCCGCCGGGCCTCCTCCCGGTCGCCTGCGCGGGGCTCGCCGCCACCTCCGCCAGTATCGGCGTCCTAATCGAACGCTGGCTGTTCTTTGCCGAGGCCAAACACGTGGTCACCTTGTTTTACGGCGGCGAACGCGCTTAAGTCCTAGAGACGGACATCTCCTCCCCCGCTTTCGAAGGATGCCGATGCGGGATTTAGGGCCAGCGCTGGCCTGGCGAATTCCCTGATTTGAAGGATATTTTAGGAACCCTTGGATAGACTAGGTGCGGCATGACCTAAGAAATTTACACTTCAAAAATTGTTTTTTTTGGGGACCCGCTAGATCATGATCGATCTCTCGTCCCAGCCAAAAGGGGAATTAGGTGTCCGATACCAAATTAGCTGAGCGGCTCGAGATTTTTTCGACCTGTCCGCAGTCCAAGGATGTGGGCCGCGACGCCTATATCCAGCGGGTGGTGGATGTGTCGCAGTGGAGTGAATCCTTGGGCTGCACAGGGATTTTGGTCTATACCGACAACGGGATTGCCGACCCTTGGCTGGTTTCGCAAATCATCATCCAGAATACCCAGCGCTTGGCCCCCCTCTTGGCAATTCAGCCCATCTATATGTCGCCCTACACCGCGGCCAAAATGGTCTCGACGCTGGCCTTGCTGCATGGGCGGCGGGTCTATCTCAACATGCTGGCCGGGGGCTTCAAAAATGACCTGGCCACGCTCAACGATATGACGCCACATGATGATCGCTATGTGCGGACCATCGAATATACGTTGATTATCAAACGTCTCCTGGAAAGCGGGCAGCCGGTAAGTTTCAAGGGAAAGTACTACACGATTAAGAACTTGAAAATGACGCCGGAGCTGCCGCCCGAATTGTTCCCCGGAATTATGATCTCGGGCTCGTCGGACGCGGGCATGGCGGCGGCGCGGGCCATCGGGGCCACGGCGGTGAGGTATCCCAAGCCGCCCGGCGAAGAACTTGGCGTCGCGCCAGATTTATCCGTCCGCTGTGGGGTCAGGATCGGCATCATCGCGCGCCAGGACCGCGACGAAGCTTGGCGTGTCGCGCGCGAGCGTTTCCCCGACGCCCGCCGGGGCCAGATCGCGCACGGTCTCGCCATGAAATCGAGCGATTCGGTGTGGCACAAGCAGTTGTCTCAATTGGAGGTCGAGACGGCGGAAGAGGACAACCCCTATTGGCTGGGCCCGTTCCAAAATTACAAGACCTTCTGTCCCTACCTGGTCGGGACCTACGAGCGGGTCGCTCGGGAGGTCGGCGATTATATTGCCAAGGGCTACCGGACCTTCATCCTGGACATTCCCCCGTCCTATGAAGAACTCGAGCATACGGGCAAGGTTTTCAAGAGAGCCTTGGAACTCGAGGTCGCATGACCCGGCTGTTGCAGGACTGGGCAACGCGCCAGGTTGAACGACGGCCAGATGCGACCGCGGTGGTCATGCGGGGCCGACGCTTGAGTTACAGCGAGGTCGAGCAAGCGAGCAATCGCCTGGCGCGCATGCTCCATAACGTCGGTTGCACCAAAGGCGACCGGGTCTGCCTTCTAGCTCCCAAATCTCCCGACGCCATCGTGGCCATCCACGCCATCCTCAAGGCCGGTTGCCTAGTTGTGCCGATGGACGCGCAGAGCCCGGCGCCTAGGTTGGCGAAGATCATCGAAGCCTGCGGTCCACGCCTTATATTGGCGAGCGCGGCGACGATCGCTCGGCTCGGGGAGCTGCGGTCGATCTCCGATCGTGCGCGATGCGCACGGATCGGCTATCTGGAGGTCGGCATCCCAGATTGCGCCGGAATCGAGGTCGCTTTTCGGCCCGAAGATGTCGCGGGCGAGTCCCCCGAGCCGGAAGATCGCGGCTCCGACGGCGCGGACCCTGCTTACCTTCTTTTTACCTCGGGCTCCACGGGCACGCCCAAGGGTGTGGTCGTCACCCACGCGAACGTGGTTGGCTTCGTCGATTGGGCAGGTGACTATTTCGACCTCGGGCCATCGGATCGGATCTCGCAACATCCGCCGCTTCATTTCGATTTGTCGATCTTCGACATCTTCGGCGCGTCCGCGGCCGGGGCGGAGCTGCACCTAGTGCCGCCGGAGATGAACCTGCGGCCCGACAGGCTGACCGAGTTTATTCGCGATAGTGCGCTCACCCAGTGGTTCTCGGTGCCTTCCGTGCTCGGATATCTCGCCAAATTCGACGTGGTCGGCCAGGGCGATTTTCCGTTGCTCAAGCGCTTGCTTTGGTGCGGCGAAGTCCTGTCGACCCCGACCCTGGTTCACTTCATGCGGCGCTTGCCCCACGTGCAGTTCACTAATCTCTACGGGCCGACCGAGGCGACCATCGCGAGCAGCTATTACACCGTGCCGAGCTGCCCCGAGGACCCGGCCGCGGCGATTCCCATCGGCCGGCCGTGCGGCGGCGAGGATCTCCTCGTCTTGGACGGCAATCTCGATCCGGTCGGCCCAGGGGTCGCCGGCGATCTCTATATCCGCGGCATCGGTCTCAGTCCCGGTTACTGGGAGGATCGCAATCTGACTCGAGCCGCCTTCCTCGACGGCCCCCCGGTCCGGTCCCGCCACGCCCGGATTTACAAGACCGGCGACTTGGCACGGATTGGAGAAAACGGGCTGATCTATTTTCTCGGCCGAGCGGATTCCCAGATCAAAAGCCGAGGCTATCGAATCGAGCTGGGCGAGATCGAGGCGGCTTTGGAGACCGTCGGTCAACTGTCGGCCGTTGCGGTCATCGCCATTGACGCCGGCGGCTTCGAGGGCGCGACGATCTGTTGTGCCTATGAGCCCCAGAACGGTGCCGAGGTTTCAGCGAGAAGCCTGCGTGCTGCGCTCGGCACAAAGTTGCCGAGTTACATGATTCCGACACGGTGGTTGACGTTCGACACCTTGCCGAAGACCGCCAATGGCAAAGTCGACCGCCAGCGCCTGCGAGAGGAAGCGAAAGGTTGGCCGCTGGGCCGGACCGCGGCAGCGGCGGCGCCGGGTCCTCGGGCGGGGAAGGGGGCGCTCGCCAGTTCAGGGGCCGATGAAGGCGTATGAGAATCTTGCTTGTCGCCGAAGAGTCGGCCGGAATGCGGTGTCTCAAGGAGTTGGTCAAGGCCGAACATCAGATTGTCGGTGTCGTGGCCTCGCCGGATCGCGGTACCGCCAAGGCTCCGAGCGTCTGGCGCACGGCCCAGGCCATGGGGCTGCGGCGCTGGCCCGTCGAAAACGTCAGGCGAGATACGTTTACACCTACGATGGCGGCGGAAGACCTCGACGTTATTCTCAACGTTCATTCGCTCTACGTGATCCACGAATCGGTTTTGGCGTGCGCCCGGCTGGGCGCCTTCAACCTGCATCCTGGGCCGCTGCCGCGCTATGCCGGGCTCAATGCGCCGAGCTGGGCGATTTACAACGGCGAGAAAACCCATAGTGTCACGCTGCACAAGATGGCGGCCGGGATCGATACCGGGGCGATCGTGTTCGAGACTCCCTTCGACATCGCCGAGGAGGACACGGGCCTCACGGTCATGACCAAGTGCATTAAACTGGGGATCCCGCTCATCGGACGCTTGCTGGAGACACTTGATAGGGATCCGACCTCGCTGCCGCTAGCACCCCAGGACCTGTCGCACCGGCGTTATTTTGGGCGCGAGGTGCCGCGGAACGGGCGCCTATGTTGGGCGCGGCCGGCCGAGCGGATCATTCGTTTTGTCCGAGCTTCCGACTACTATCCCTTTGCCTCGCCTTGGGGCCACCCGACAGCGCGACTGAACGGCCGCGACATCGGCATCGTGAAGGCCGGACTTACGGGGCGAGCGGCCGAAGGGCCGCCGGGGACCGTTACCTCGAGCGATCCCGACGGCGTGACGATCGCGTGCGTGGATGAAGCCATTTCGGTTCGTGCGATCCGCCTCGAGGCCGAGGTGGTGGCGGCAGCCGAGGTGTTCCAGGTCGGCCAGCGGCTGCACGATGGCTGAATCGAATCGCAATAATTTTTGGGACACTGTACGATCTTGACCGACGAACAGAACTTGAAAAGGCTGGAAGCGATCTTTTCCGAGCAATTGAATATCGCGGTGCCCGCGCGCGACACGGACTTGATCGGTGAAGGCTATCTCGACTCGGTGATGTTCGTGGATCTTCTTTTGGTTTTGGAGCAAGAGTTCGGAATCACTATTCCACTCGAGCAGTTGGAATTCGACAACTTCCAAACCATCAACAAGATCGCGGACTTTGTCGAAAGTCAGGCCGTGGGCCTGGAATGATCGTGACTCTTCGAGCTTGCACGGCACTGGTCCGGCCCCGGTCTGGAATCTGACTCCATGTCAATCGAATACACCAATCTGAGCCTGGAGCGCCTCGACGATGTCAAGGGCCTGATGCTGCCGATATGGGAAAGACGATGGGGCGAGGACTTCGCGCGGGCGTTCTTTCGCTGGCGGTTCTTCGAGCGCCCCCTCTGGGACGCGGCTCTTGCGTATGATGGAACCTGCCTTGTAGCCTTCCTCGATTCCTTTATCCGTCGGTGTCGTGTCGGCACGCAGATCATTCCCATCCGCCAGACCGCCGATTGGTTTTGTCACCCCGATTACCGGCCGGTCGTCGGCATCAAGATCATGCGGATGATGATGGACAAGCCCGAGCCCATGCTGGTCGTGGGCGGCAACAAGAACACGCAGAACGTCTTGCCGCGTCTGCGTTGGCACTCGCTACCGGACGTGCCGCGATTCGTTCTTCCGACCGGGTCCGGCGTCATGTTCAAAGGCCTCTCGCGTCTACTCCGAATCCCAACGTCGGCATTTCCGTCGGCACTGGGGCGACTGCCTTCCTTCCGCGTGTTCGGCGGTCGCCGAGGGGCGGCTCCGAACGGAACCGGCTCGGTCTTCCGTCTTCGCGACTCGGAGTCGCTGCCCGAGATCGCCCCGCCCCCCGACAGCTGTGCCCTCGGCGCGGTCCTCGACCGGGAGGAGGTTGATTGGCTGAACAAGGCTCCCGATGCCATGGGCGACTTCGTCTGGCTGGTTTTTTCGATCGACGGGTCGCCCATGGGGTTGTCGCTGAGCAGGGTTTACGAAGAAAAGCCCTTCCGCACGGCCAAGCTGCTGCATTTGCAGGCAACCGACCCTTCGGCCGCCGCCTACGACTGGATGATCAAAGAGACGGCGGCCTTCCTCGCCGAGTGTGGGGCACAGTGGATCACCGCGCAGTTCGGGGACCCGTTAGTTCTCCAGGCCCTCGAGAAGACAGGGTACAGGAAAAAGCGGGACGACCAGAAGGCGTTCTGGTGGAATCACGGACAGAAACCGCCCAACGGACCCTATCATCTGACTTGGGTGTGCGGAGATGAAAGCGTGATGCCCTTTCCGGATTGAGCGCCGCGCGCCAGATCCCGAGGCGCCCGCCAAAACGATTTGAGTTCCGAGCGCTTCCCGGCCGTCGTGCATGGCACGATCACCCTTCTCCTTCATGGAATCTGCCGTGAGGAGCGGATCGCGCCTGGAGAGTCGCAAACAAGCGAGCAATGCCGGGAAGCTTACGCCGAAAATCTTGGTAAGTCGTCTCTATGAGTCAATACTAAGAACCTTGGGTATGAGGACACGGGGAGGATCATCGATGGACCTGACGAAGCTGGGTGCGCGCGAGGCCGCGGCCCTGATCGTCGAGGGACGACTCACCGCGGTGGGTCTGACGGAAGCGTGTCTGGAGCGCATCGCCGCGCGCGACGGGGAGGTCCGCGCCTGGGCGCATCTCGACCCCGAGGCCGCGCTCGCGCAGGCGCGCGCCTGCGACGCTCGCGCGCCCGTTGGGCCGCTCCACGGCGTGCCCGTAGGCATAAAGGACATCATGGACACCGCCGATATGCCGACCGAGTACGGCTCGCCGATCTACCGCGATCATCGGCCCGCGACGGATGCGATTTGCGTCGCCAAGGTCCGCGCCGCGGGCGGGGTGGTTCTGGGCAAGACCGTGTCGACCGAATTCGCCCACCGTCAACCCAACATCCAAACGCGCAACTCCCACGATCCCGCCCGGACTCCCGGCGGCTCGTCGAGTGGATCGGCCGCCGCGGTCGCCGACTTCATGGTGCCGCTCGCCTTCGGCACCCAGACCGGCGGCTCGATCATTCGTCCGGCATCGTTCTGCGGCGTCTACGGCTACAAGCCGACCTATGACACTATTGCGACCGCCGGGGTCAAGCCGCTCGCCCCCGGGCTCGACACCGTCGGCACTTTCGCGCGCAACCTGGATGACATTGCCTGGTTCGGGGCGGCGCTGTCGAACGACGAGCCAAGCGATATTCCGGTGTGGTCGGGTGCCGCGCCGCGGGTGGGCTTGACCCGCGGCTACGAATGGTCCCAGGCCGAGGCGGCGACGGTCGAGGCCGTCGAAACTGCCGCCGCCCGTCTCGAGGAAGCGGGCGCAGAGGTCACGGAGGTTGTTCTGCCCAACGCCTTCGCGGAGCTCGCCGACGCGCAAATAACGATCATGCGCGTCGAGGCGACTCAGGCCCTGGCCTGGGAGCGCGCCAACCACTCGGATCGGCTGAGCGCGCCCCTGCGCGGCTTGTTGGACCGGGGCGCGGGAATCTCCGTTGAGGTTCACGACAGCGCCGTGACGCTCGCCCGGAAGTGCCGCGCGCGCCTAGCCGAGGCGTTCGCCGGTAACGACGTGTTACTCACCGCCAGCGCTCGCGGCGAAGCCCCGGTCGGGCTCGAGTCGACCGGCGATCCGGTTTTCAATCGCAACTGGACCCTGCTCCATGTCCCCTGCGTGACGATTCCCTTCGGCCGAGGACCGAACGGCATGCCGGTCGGTGTGCAGCTCGTGGCTCGGCCGGGCGCGCACCAACGTCTGCTCGGCGCGGCAAAGTGGATCGCCACCCGGCTCGGTGTATGAGCACTTCCGCGCCGCATTCATAGGCGCGTCATCGGTATTAGCCGAACTATTTGATCACACGCTGTTCCACCGCCTGGGCCGCGATCGCCGCCCAGTCGTAGGTCACGCCGAGGCCGGGACCTTGGGGTACCGGCACGCAGCCCTCGGCGTCGATGCTGTCCAGCTGATCGGCGTAGCCGTCGGCGTAGACCGGCAGGGACCAGGGGTTCGCCGTGCGCGGATGCACCAGGTTCATTTCGTAGTAGTTGCTCCTGGGGAGCGCCGCCATGAGGTGGCGCATGGCCGGTCCGCAGGAGTGGACCTCGGTATCCAGGCCCAGGGCCTCGGCGGCGATCGCGGTCTTGAGGCACCCGGTCAGGCCCCCGTCGTAATCCGGGTCGGCCCGGGCGAAGTCGCTGGCGCCGGCCACCAGCAGGTCGATAGTGGTCTCGGGGTTGCGCAGGTGCTCGGTGATCAGGATCGGCGTGCGCAGGTGCTCCTTGAGCTTCTTGTGGCCGTGAATCGACACGCCGCCGTCCGCATAGGGATCTTCCAGCCAGTACAGGCCGTACTCGTCGCAGACCCGTCCGACCTTGATCGCATCGGCGAAGGTTTTGAGGTGGCAGGCCGCGTCGTACATGATCGCCATGCGGTCCCCGACTCGCTCGGCCACGGCCCGGATCATGGCGATCTCCCGGTCCGGGTCGCCCTCGGGCCAGCCGTGCATCTTGAAGGCCCGGTAGCCGAGCGCCAGGCAGGTCTCGGCGAAGTCGCCATAGGCCTCTGGGCTGGACAGGCCGTCGGCCTGGTGGTCGCCGATCATGGTGCTGGCATAGGTCGGCAGGCGGCTGCGGGCGCCGCCCAGCATTTGGGTGACCGAGACCCCCTGAAACTTGCCGGCCAGATCCCAGAGTGCGATATCCAGGGGGCCGATCCCGACCTCGCCGATATGCTTGGTGGCAAGCCGGAGCGCGCGATAGTGCCGCTCTCGCTGGAGCGCGTCCTTGCCGATCAGGCCATAAGCCAGGGTCTCGCAGGCGCCGATCGTCGCCGTGGTGCGGCCGCGCGGCGTCACGTAGGTGCCGACCAATCCATCGCCGGCGAAGACCCTGACCGCCAGACGCAATTGCGCCGTGCCCGGTCCCGGAACATAGCTGACCCCGAGCCCGCCGGGGCCGGAGGCCAGGTTTTCGATTCGGATTTCGAAGGCGGTCAGCTCGATCCGTTCGATGACCGGTGCGTTCGTCATGGCGCGGTGCTCCAAGGGAAGGTGATCGGATGGGATTCAGTTGCCGGTGACGCTATCGATGTGGCCGAACAGCCGCGCCAGGCGGTCTTGGAGATCCTGGGGCAGGGGAGGCCGCGATAAGGCGTTCAGATTTGCCTCCAGGTGCGCCGGGTTGCCGGTTCCGGTCAAGACCACGTCCACGCCGGGCTCGTGGCGGCAGAACCGGTAGGCGGCCTCGGTGAGGCTCAGGCAATGGCGGTCGGAGAGCAGGAAGCCGAGAGGGTCGCTCCGGTCGAGCCCGTTCTCGGCCACCAGACCTTTCTCGATCAGGCCGTCGATCAGTTCCCGGAGCGCAGGCGCTTGCGACAAGGCCCGCCGGACCGCGAACATGTTCAGCGTGCCCACATTGTTCTCCCGGGTCAGGGTAAATACCCGATTCCGGGCCGAGGGGTTCAGCAGATTGAAACCGACCATGACCACGTCCCAGGCATCGTCCTTCAGCGCCGCTTGCAACATGCGGTGTTGCGGATCGGCGGGGAAGCGCTCGGTCAAGCCGATGAACCGGAATTTGCCCTGCTCGCGCAGGCGCCGGAGCTCCGGCAGCAAGGTCTCGTGAGTCCGCCGATAGTGGTCCGGATGCACCGCGTGGAGGCAGTAGATGTCCACGTAGTCCGTGCCCAGGCGTCTCAGGCTGGCCTCCAGCTTTTCGCTCAAACTGGCGGGATCGACGACCGCGCCGTCGCGCGCGGCCGCGGTCTTGGTGGTCAGCACTGCGCCGTGGCGCCGGCCCTTCAGTGCCTTGCCGATCACTTCCTCGGTGCCGTAGAGATCCGCCGTGTCGATCAGGTTGGCGCCCCGGTCGAGGGCGCCGTGAATGATCCGGATGGCGCGGCTGTCGTCGCCGGAATCGGTCAGGGACAGGCGGCTGCGCCCCCCGCCGCCCAGTCCAGCGACGCCGACCTCTAGACCGGTGCGGCCCAAGATCGTGCGCGCAACGGGCAGCTCGGTAGGGGGCATCATGTTTTCTCCTTGGTCGCCAGGATTCGCGGCAAACAATCGCCGGGCATGACCACCGGGTCGCCGTAACTCCCAGTGATGCGTGGAGAGTGCTGATCCGACACGAGGAACCGGACGTTCGGTTGTCCGGTCATGGTTTTCGGTTACTCATTGCGGAGGCTCTGTCTTGAGATCGATTCAGAGATGCGGCGAGGCTCACACCAAGCCCGGGCCGATCCGGCACCGGGATCCTGCCTGCCGTTGGCCTAAACGATTCGCCTGCGACGATCTCGTCAAAAAGCGGCGTTTCGTCGAACTGCATCTCCAGGATGAGGAATCCGGATACCGCCGCGCTTACCTGGACGCTGTGGCCATGGCAGATCGGCCCCGAGGGATTGTGCGGCGAGCAGGCGACACCGCTGCGCTCCGCCAGCTCCGCGATCTCCAGCACCGTGGCGAGCCCGCCGGCGTACTTCACATCGGGCATTATCACGTCGTAGAGCCCGGCCTCGAGGAACGGCGCGAAGCCGGCAACGCCGGTCCGGAGCTCGCACCCGGCGGTGCGGATGCCTTTTCCGTTGGCCCGCGCGCGGAACTGGCGGATACGAGCAAATTCCGGTGTTTCCTCGGGAAACGGGCATTCGATCCAGTAGAGGCCGAGCGCCTCGGCCTCGGCCAGAAGCTGGTTGGCGGTCTCCGGCCCGAGCCGCCAGTGGCAGTCGACCAACAGCCGGGCGTCCCGGCCGATCGCCTGACGCACCGCGGCGATGCGGGCGAGACCGTCCGCCAGGAGTCGCCGGGCTTCGGCCGCCGGAGTGGCTGGCGTCAGCCGGTCGAAGGGCGCGATCTTGACCGCGTCGAACCCGGCGGCGCGGGCCAGCCCGGCGCTCGCCGCGAAACCCTCCGGCGTGCGATCCGTGGTGCGCCGGTTGACGTTGGCGTAGACCGCGACCTCGCTCAGAGGCTCGGCCGCCAGAAGCGCCGCCACCGGTTTTCCGGCGCGCTGGGCTTCGATGTCCCACAGGGCTTGATCCAACCCGCATGCAACGGCGGTCTGCGCCAGGTCGCCCGACTCCCGCCACGACGCCGGGAGGCTCGCCACCGAAGCCGGGCGCCCCAGATGCTCCGGCCGCCAGCGCTCGAAGCACGCGCGTAGCGCGTCCTGCCGTCCGCCGAGCGTCGCCTCGCCCGTGCCGACCCGGCCATCGGAGGTCTCGACCTCGACGAACGTCCAGACGGTTTTGTCGGTGACGGTCAGCTCGTGCAAACGGAGCTCTGAGATCGATTCTGTCATGGACCGCGTTGTAAAAGTGCAAGTCCGCCTGGCGGCCGCCTCCGGTCGTTCAGACGCGGCTTGCGATCGCTGGCACCCGCCGCCCTCACACCACCCTTTCGGCGGTGGGGTCGAAGATGTGCATATTGTTCATGTTGATGGTGAACGCCATGGTTTCGCCCACCGCGCTGACCGCCTTGGGCGCGGAACGGGCGCTGATCTCTATGCCGCCAAGTTCGATGATGACCATGGTGTCCATGCCCATGGGCTCCAACACGTGGACCTCGGCCTCCAAGTCCAACTGGTTTTCGACCGTATGAACCTTGCGTTCGGTCAGGTGCTCCGGACGGATACCGAATATCATATCCCTGCCGACGAAGGGACGGTAGCGGTCCTGATACCCGGTTGGGACCGGGAAGATCAGATCGTCGCCGATTCGCACGCCGACGCTCGAGCCATTGGACTCCAGCCTGCAGGGCACGAAGTTCATGGCCGGCGAGCCGATGAAGCCGGCAACGAAGAAGGTGGCGGGCTCGTCGTACATTTGTTGGGGCGTGCCGACTTGCTCGATGATGCCGTCGTTCATGACCACGATGCGGTCCGCCAGGGTCATGGCTTCCACTTGGTCATGGGTGACGTAAACCACGGTCGTGCGCACCCGGCGATGGATCTTCTTGATCTCGGTGCGCATTTGCACCCTGAGCTTGGCATCCAGGTTGCTCAAGGGTTCGTCGAACAGGAACACCTGGGGGTCGCGCACGATGGCCCGGCCCATGGCGACCCGCTGACGTTGGCCACCGGAAAGCTGCTTCGGCTGCCGGTCGAGCAGCTCCGAGATGTTCAGAATCTCCGCGGCGTTGCGCACCCGCTGCTCGATCTCGTTCTTGGGTGTCCGGCGCAGCTTGAGCCCGAACGACATGTTATCGTACACGGTCATGTGAGGATAGAGGGCGTAGTTCTGGAACACCATGGCGATGTCCCGATCCTTGGGCGGCACGTCGTTGATCAGCCGCTCGCCGATGATAATCTCGCCGGAGGTAATCTCCTCCAGGCCGGCGATCATGCGCAGTGTCGTGGACTTACCACAGCCCGATGGTCCAACCAGGACCACGAACTCGTTGTGGGCGATGTCCAGATCGATGCTCCGCACCGCCGGCTTATCGCCGTAAATTTTCTCCAGATCTTTTAGAATGATGCGGGCCATCGGGTCTCTTCCCTCGGTTCTACGCCTCGGTTTTCCGGACGTCTTGCCGGCGTTGCCATATACCGTCACACATAGATCGGTGCCTCGCCTGGCGCCGGCGTGTAGCCGGGCGAGCCTTGGGCGACGATGGCCTCTTGACCGCCGCCCGAGGCGATGCGCAGGGCCTGATCCGCCTTGGCCTTCCGGTCGATCTCGTCCGGATCCAAAAGCGCGCGCAATGCCGATTCGCACGACGCCAACACCGCGCCATGGCTGGGGTCGCCGGCCAGATCGTTGAGCTCCTTCGGGTCGCTTTCCAGGTCGAACAGCTGGGCCGGGTAGTCCACGTGATGGACATATTTGTGGCGGCCCTTGCGAATCATGAAGCTCGCCGATTTGGCGCCCGCGCTATGCTGCTGGGACAAGATGACCCGGTCCGGCGTGGCGCCGTCGGCGAGCGCGAAGAGCGACGATCCGGGCAGGTCCCGATCTTCGTCGGTGGGCGCGACGCCGGTCGCCTCCAGGACGGTCGGAAAGATGTCCAATAGTTGGACCGGCGTCTCCACAACTCGGCCCGGCGGCAAGTCGGGGCCGGCCATGATCATGGGCACGCCTACTGACTCTTCGGTCATGTTGCACTTGCTGAACAAGCCCTTCTCGCCCATGGATTCGCCATGGTCCGAGGAATAGATGATCCGCGTGTTTTCGGTCAGGCCGTTACGCTCGAGCGCCGTCATCAATTGACCGATGTTGTCGTCCAGATAGCTGATCATGCCCAGATAGGCGGCGGTCACCCGGCGCGCCGTGGCCTCGTCGAAGGGCTCCTCGATGCCGAAGAACCGGCGGAAGTCCTTGTAGGCGGGATGTTCCGGCCGCTGGTTCGGCCAATAAGCCTCGGGCCAGGGGATTTGGTCGTGCGGATAGAGGTCGTAGAACCGCTTGGGCGCGAGCCAGGGCGGGTGTGGACAGACCAGGGAGACGAAGGTGGCCCAGGGTTTATCGTTATGCTTGCCGGCTTCGTTGTCCAGCCAGTCGACCGCGCGGGCGGTGATCTGCCGGTCATATTCGGTGTAAGTCGATTCGCCGCCACCGGATTCGTTTACCAGCATCCTGAACTTGCGGGAGACCGGCATGGGATCGCGGATGATGGTGAACAGCATGCCCACCCCGCCGATCACGTGGAGCGGCACAATCTCCTCGTCGAAGCCGTTGGGGTCCTCGGTGTCCCGATAGTGCAGCTTGCCGATGGAGGTGGCTCGATGGCCCTGGTCCATGAGCCGATGGCCCCAGGAGGGGGTCGTCCCGTGATAGGGCCGCGCGTTGTCCCAGATCTCGATCTCGTGCACGTGGCGCCCGGTCGCCAGACTGGCGCGCGAGGGAACGCAGATCGGGCCGTTGCAGTAGGCGTTTCGGAACAGCGTGCCTCTAGCCGCCAGGCGATCCAGGTTCGGGGTCAGGGCCACCGGATGACCGGCGCAGCCCATCGCCCGGCGGGTGTGCTGGTCGGAGAGAATAAACAGCATGTTCATAGGTTTCATGGTGCGGACAGCCCCAAAAAAAAGATCTTGCCGAGCAGAGTCCTCCCGACCTCCTCGATCCCAGACCGTGGCAAGGGCACCATAAACCGGAGACCAGCGCAAGCTCGGAGCGCCACGAATCGGTCTTCGACCTTTCCCATGGGTGCCCACATGCGCTAGACAGGTAGGCGAAGGATCGAAGATCGTGTTATCCTGATGACGCGAACAATATCGGTCCAAAAATTACCGAGAGGGAGGATTCACGATGAAGATCGGCAAATTTATACCTGCTGGCTTGTTGGCTCTGACCGTAGGCACCGCGCCGGCCTCCGCCGAGGTCAACTGGCGCCAGTTCGAGGGCACGACGCTGAACATGCTCGGTTTCGCCGTCAGCTACATCGACGCCTGGTTCCGGCCCATGGCCAAGCAGTTCGAGAAGGAGACCGGCATCAAATTACGCCTCGAGGTGCTGCAAGCCGGTCAGATGCGCAAGAAGCAGGACATCATGCTGGCCGGCGAGGACGAAACCCTCGACGTCATCATGCTGCAGATGGACAACCGGGGCGGCAAGCTGACGCTGGCCGGGCATCTGGAGCCGCTGGAGTCCTACCTCGCCGATCCCAGCCTGACGCCAGCTGATTTCAACTATCCGGACGACTGGCTCGGCGGATGTATCAACACCGAAAAGGTGATCAAGGGCCAGCCGCTCAACAACATCGTGTGGTCGGCCCAGGCACAGCTTCTGCACATTCGCACGGACTTGTTCAAGAAGTACGGCGTCAAGGTGCCGACCACCATGGAAGAGCTGGAGGATGCCGCCAAGAAGCTCACCATCGACGAGGACGGCGACGGCAAGCCGGAGATCTACGGCTTCCTGTCGCGCGGCCACGGCCGGCTGACCACGGCCAGCTTCGCCTCCTATCTGTTCAACTTCGGCGGTTCCTGGTTCGTGACCAATCCGGACGGCACCCGTGTCGCCAACATCAATTCGAAGGAATCGATCGACGCCTTCGAGTTCTATGGCCGCATGATTCGCGATTACGCGCCGACCTCGGCGCTTAACACCAAGCCGCCCCAAAACGCCGCGCTCTATGCCGCCGGCAAGGTGGCCATGCTGTCGGCGCTCAATTTCTGGCACTCCTTGGCCAGCGATCCCAAGAAGTCGCGCATCGCCGGCAATACCACCACCATTTTGGTTCCGGCCGGGCGCGCGGGCAGCTTTCCAAACCTGCCCACCACGTCGCTCGCCATCTCCAAGCATTCGGAAAAAAAGAAGGCGGCTTGGCTCTACATCGCCTGGATGACCCAAAAGCGCATCATGCTGAAGGGCCAGAACGCCGCGGTGCCCATGTGCCGGCGTTCGGTGTGGAACGATCCGTCCTACACGCCGCCGACCCCGGCCTGGGGCAAGTCGGCCGAGGTCGCCGCCGACTTCGGCATCGCCATCGCCAAACCACAGGCCATCGCCATCGGGCAGATGCGCGACGCGGCCGGCGAGATTATGAACGTGGCGATCCGTGACGGTTCCCGCGCCGCCATCCAGGCCGAGGCCGACAAGCAGGCCGCGTTCATGAACGAGCTCATGAAGAAGACCGAGAAGGGCGTCAACTTTGCCGGCGTGCTACCGGCCTTCGCCAAGAAGTTGACCATGGAGGATCAGTTGCTTCCGATCGAGGCCGAAGGCTTGAATTAGGCCGAAAACGCGGGAGGCCATTGCGGCCTCCCGCGTGCTCTTCATGTCGCCGCTCTCGGAGGAGGGGATCGAACCCATGTCGAACCAGGCTCTCCCGCAAAGCCCCGCCGCCGCCGTCACGGTGAACGGTGGTCGCGCCGGCGCGCTGTTCGACTGGATCGACAGAAACCTGCCAATCGTCTTCAATATTCCCACGGTGGTGTTCTTGGCCGGGCTCATAGCCTTCCCGGTCGGGCTGGTGATCGTGACCAGCTTTAGCAACTGGCAGCTCATTACCAACCAGGAAGCTACGGCGGTCGGCCTGGAGAACTACATAAAAGTCTGGACCGACGAGCGGTGGCTCAGCGCCATCTGGCACACCTTCTATTACGCCCTGGCGACGGTGGTCGGACAACTGGTCCTCGGCATGGCAACGGCGCTCTTGTTCAACCGCTCCTTCGCCGGAAAGGCGTTCTATCGCTCGATCTGGATGATGCCCATGATCGCCATGTCCACGGCGATCAGCTTGGTGTGGATCCTGTTTTTCGACAACGCCTACGGGGTGCTCAACTATTCCCTGGAGCACCTCGGCCTCGGTCCGATCGAATGGACCTCCAGTCCCGAATGGGCCATGCCGTCGCTGATTCTAGTCGGCATCTGGCACCACACGCCCTTCATGACCCTGATTCTGCTGGCCGGTCTGCAGTCGCTGCCCATCGACCCCTTCGAGGCGGCGCGCATCGACGGCGCGTCGCGCTGGCAGATACTGATGCACATTACCCTGCCGTTGATGCAGGGCCATATCATCGTGGCGTTGATTCTGCGCTCGATATTCGCGGTCAAGGAGTTCGACACGATTCTAGCGATCACCGAGGGCGGTCCGCGCTACGCCACCGAGACGATGAATATGAACATCTATTTCAACGCCTTCGAATACGGCTACATGGGCGAGGCGGCGGCCAAGGGCGTCATATTCTTCGGCTTCATTCTGTTGATCCAGGTGATCTTGGTAAAATTGAGAAAGCGGCAATGGTCGTACTGAAAAAGCTGTTATCCCGCCGGGGCTACAAGATCCTCGAGGCGCTGACCACCCAGGTGATGATGATCGCCATTGTGGGGCCGTTCTTCTTTATTTTCTTCTTCATGTTTTGGAACTCGCTGAAGCCGGATTATCTGTTCTTCGAACCGGGGACCTGGGTCTTCGAACCGATGTGGAGCAATTACATCGATGTCTATGAACAAAGCGATCTGGTGAGGAACATCGGCAACAGCCTTATCATCTCCAGCCTGGCGACCTTGATCGGATTGGCGTGTGGCTTGCTCACCGCCTATACGGTGGCGCGCTACGGTCTCCAGAAGCTCGCCATGGCGATCCTGCTGACTCGCATGGTCCCCTATATCACCGCTCTGGTGCCGTTCTGGATCGTTTACAAACACGTGGGTCTGCTCAACACCTACACTGGACTGATCCTCTCCCATCTGGTGATCACCATCCCCTTCGGGGTCTGGATCATGATCGGCTTCATCGAAGACATCCCGAAGGACCTGGAAGAGGCTGCCTGGATCGACGGCGCCTCGCGCACCCAGGCCTTCCTCAAGGTGGTCCTGCCGCTCGCCACGCCGGGCATGGTGGCCACGGCGATCCTCTGCTTCATCTTCTCCTGGAACAACTTCCAGTTGGCGCTGGTCCTGGGCGGTTTCGACGTCACCACGGCGCCGGTCTCGGTGTTCAAGTACGCCGATCCGGAGGCCGGCGGCAGCGGTCAGATGATGGCCGCGGCGACCATGGTCACTATTCCGGTCTTCTTCATCGTGCTGGCGATCCAGAAGCAGCTCGCCGCCGGACTCACCGTGGGCGGCATCAGCAAGTAGCGCGGCGGGATCAGCCGTATCGGGCGGATTGTCCGGGAGGCGGCGTGTAGACGATAGTGCCTTGTTTGGCGATCGCCTCGGTTCCGCCATGGCGCTCGGCCTGGGCCCGCTGGTCGGCTTTGGCACGGGCGTCCACCGCCTCGGGGTCGACGAAGGCGCGCAGCGCCGATTCCAGGTCCCGGTCCCGGCCATCGGCGGTGCCTTCGGCGACCCGGTCGTGGGCCTCGATGGGGTCGGCCTCCAGGTCGTAGAGCTGGCTGGCCATGCCGACGTGGTAAATCAGCTTGTCGGCCCCGTCCCGCCACAGGAACCCACCGGCTCGGGAGGCCGAGGCATGGAACTCGGCGAAGCCGACGCGGGGCGTTTCCCGCCCGGTCATGGCCGGCCACAGTGAGATGCCCGGCAAATCCCGGTCCTCCGCCTCCTGGGTCACGCCGGCTCCCTCTAGGATGGTGGGGAAGAGATCCACCGCCGAGGCGATCTGATCCACCGCGCGCCCGGCCGGGATACCGGGCCCCGCCGCGATCAGTGGCACCCGTACCGCCGGTTCCATCAAGTGGTTCTTGCCGAAGAGGCCGTGATGCCCATAGCTCTCGCCGTGGTCGGAGGTGTAGATCACCCGGGTATCGCCCAAGAGATCGAGCCGCTCCGCCGCCGCCATGACTTGGCCGATCTGTTCGTCCAGATGGGTGACCAGGGCGAAGTAGCCGGCGGCGATGCGCCTCAAGACCGCTTCGTCGTCCATGGTCTGGAACAGCTTCAGCTTGCGGATGTGCTCCAGGGCCGGGTGGCGCGGCATTTCGTCGGGGCGGAACAGCACCGGTAAGGGGATCCGGTCGTGGGGGTAGAGATCGTAAAGCCGCTGGGGCACCAGGAACGGCGGGTGCGCGCTCACATAGGAAACCAGCAGCACCCAGGGCGCGGTCTGGCCGGCCGCCTCTTGCTCCAGCCAGGCGATGGCCTCGCGGGTGATCTCCCGGTCGTAGTCTTGGTACTCGCTCTCGCCAACGCCGGAGCGCTCCCAATAAAGCTCCCACTGGCCCGGCATGGCCGGTTGCTCGCCGCTCCAGCGCAACAAACCGGTCAAGCCGCCGATTCCGTCGACGATATGCATGGGCACGATCTCTCGGACGAAGCCGTTGTCGTCTTCGGTGCTCCGGTAATGCAGCTTGCCGATCGAGACGGTCGGATGGCTTCGTTCCTTCAGCCGGTGGCCCCAGCTCGCCACCCGCCCGTCGTAGGCGATGCTGTTGTCCCAATACCCGGTTTGATGGGGATAGCGCCCGGTGGCGAGGCTGGCCCGGGCCGGACAGCACAAGGGGCTGGCCGAGTAGGAATTGGCGAAGCGTGCGCCCCGGGCCGCGATCTGGTCCAGGTTCGGGGTCTGCACGACCGGATGCCCATAGCAGCCGAGCAGGTCGCCGGTGTGGTTGTCCGACAGGAAGAAGATGAGGTTTGCAGGCTTGGTCATGGGTCCGTTCGGTGATTCATTACTCCCAGACATCATAGGGCAAATCGGCTGCGACGGGAACGGCCCGGACTGATATACTAAGACCCGAACGCAAATCCCAGAGTCCTTCGCCGACGACGAGACGATCGTGCCCTTGAAGCCGCAAAACCTTCTGTTCCTGCTGTCCGATCAGCATTCGAGAAAGGCCCTTGGTTGTAGCGGCCATCCGTTGGTGCGAACCCCCAACCTGGACCGCCTGGCCGCGCGCGGTACCCGGTTCCGCAACGCCTATTGCAACTCGCCGATCTGCGTGCCCTCCCGTGCCAGTTTGGCGACGGGCCGCTACGTCTTCGACATCGGCTACTGGGACAACGCCAGGCCGTATGAAGGCTCCGCGCCGTCTTGGGGACACCGGCTCGCCCATCACGGCCATCGGGTGGAGTCTATCGGCAAGCTCCATTTCCGCTCGACCGCGGATCCGACCGGATTCGCCGAGCAGCACCTTCCCATGCACGTGGTCGGCGGCGCGGGCGACCTCCTTGGCTCGCTCCGGGACGGCACCGCGATGCTCGCCAAGTATCGGGGCTATCACGAGAACGCGGGCCCGGGGGAATCCACCTATACCGCCTACGACCGGAAAATCACGGCCGCGGCCGTCGACTGGCTGGGCAACCAGGCGCCCCGATATCAAGACCGGCCCTGGGTGCTGTTCGCCTCCCTGGTCTGTCCGCACCCGCCGTTGTTGGCGCCGGCGGCTTTTTACGCGCTCTATCCGCCGGACCGGATGCCGTGGCCGACCGACCATGACCCCGGCCGGCGCCCGGAACATCCGGCTCTGGGTGATCTTCGCCGCTTCATGGGCATCGACGAACCATTCTCCGAGGACGTGGTGCGCCGCTCGATCTCGGCCTATTTCGGACTTTGCAGCTTCCTGGACGACAACCTGAGCCAGATCCTGGACGCGCTCGAGGCGTGCGGTCTGGCCGAGACCACTCGGGTCATATATTCCAGCGACCACGGTGAATCCAACGGCAACCAGGGCCTCTGGGGCAAGAGCAACATGTACGAAGACTCCGCCGGGGTGCCGCTGATCGTGGCCGGGGAGGGAGTGCCCGAAGGGCTGACCGTGAACACGCCGGTCTCTTTGGTCGACGTTTACCCCAGCGTTCTGGATTGCGTCGGTCTCGAGCGGCTGGACGACGATCGCCATCTGCCCGGTCGCTCGCTGTTCGATCTGGCCGCGGGCGCCGACCCGGAGCGTCTGGTGTTCGGCGAGTTCCACGCCGCCGCCTCCAACACCGGGATCTTCATGGTGCGGCGGGGCGATATGAAGTACGTCCATTACGTGGGCTACCCGCCCCAACTCTTCGACCTGGCCGAGGATCCGGAGGAGACCGCCGATCTGGCCGCCGACCCGGCCTACGACCAGGTACGCGAGGATCTGGATCGCGTGCTTCGGGAAATCGTCGATCCCGAGGCGGTCGATGCCCGGGCCAAGGCCGACCAGGCGGCGCGCATCGCCGCGGCGGGGGGCCGGCGGGCGATCCTGGAGAAGGGCTCCTTCGGCTACACCCCGGCGCCGGGCGAAGCCGCGGTCTATCGTTAGGTGGGACCATGACCGCGCCCCGCAACCTGGTCTACTTCCAATCCGACAACCACAACCGGTCGTACCTGGGCTGCTACGGTCATGGTTTGGCGCGGACCCCGGTGCTCGACCGCATCGCGGGCCGGGGCGTTCGCTTCGCCAATGCCTATGCGGCCAGCGCGCTCTGCTGCCCGGCCCGGGCCAGCCTGGCCACCGGCCGCTATCCGCATCAGACCGGCTATTGGGACAACGCCATCGTTTATGACGGCCGAGTGCCGAGCTGGATGCACCGCCTGCGCGGCCAGGGCCACCATGTGGCCTCCGTCGGCAAACTGCACTACCGCTCCAGCGAAGACGACAACGGATTTTCCGAGGAGCTCCTTCCCATGCACATCTTGGGCGCAAAGGGCGGGGTTTCCATGCTGCTACGAGCCATCGACGGCGAACCGGAGAACCTGGGGCAGTGGCAGCTCTATTTGGAGAAATCCGGCGTCGGCGAGACGCAATATCAGGACTTCGACCGAAAGATCAGCGACCGGGCGATCCGCTGGCTCCGGGAGGACGGCCGGGGCCGGGGCCGAGACCGGGACCGGGACCGTCCCTGGGTCTTGCACGTCTCCTACGTGAGCCCCCATCCGCCGTTCCTGGTGCCCAAGCGCCTGCTCGAGCTTTTTCCCCCGGACCAGATCGACTTGCCGCCCCTGTCCTCACCCGAGGCCCGCCCGGACCATCCGGCACTCCGGCATTTGAGAAGGGTGATGGCTTGGGGCGATCTTCGACCCGAGGATCTGCGGCGAATCGGCGCCGGTTATCTGGCGCTGATCGCCCACCTCGACGAGCAGGTCGGGCGGGTCATGGCGGCGCTGGAGGACCTGGGGCTGCTGGAGACGACCCGGGTCCTCTACACCAGCGACCATGGCGAGATGGCGGGTTCTCACGGGCTCCTGGGCAAGTGCAACCTCTATGAGGGCGCCATCGGCGTGCCCCTGCTGATCGCCGGACCCGAGGTTCCGGCCGGCCGGGTCGTCACCGAGAATGTCTCCCACGTGGACCTCTTCCCGACTCTGGTAAAAGGCGCGGGCGGCCAGCTCTTGGACCAGGACGCCGACCTGCCGGGCCGCTCCCTCTGGCCTGCCGTTGCCGGCGACGACCGGGCGCGCGGGGTTTTTGCCGAGTACCACGCGGCCGGCTCCCGCGCTGGCGCCTTCATGGTGCGGGACGGTCACATGAAACTGATCTATTACGTGAATCTGCCGCCACAACTATTTTGTCTTCTGAACGATCCCCAGGAAACTCGCGACCTGGCCCCGGACCCAGACCAGCGGGACACCCTGGCCCGGCTCGAAGGCCTGTTGCGCGCCATATGCGATCCCGAAGCCGTGGACCGGCGCGCCAAGGCCGATCAGCGGGCCAAGATGGACCACTGGGGCGGAGCCGAGGCGATCAAGGCCGAGGGGATGCTCGTCTACACCCCGCCGCCGGGCGCGGACCCGGATATCCAAGGCCGCACCGGCGAGACGTCAGGCTAAGTGCCGCCGATCTCCGGCAGGGGCCGGCCGATCAGTCGAAGAGCGGCGCCTGTCCCGGCGCCGGCGTATAACCGAAGTCGCCGCGGGTCCGGATCGCCTCAAGCCCGCCGTTGGCCTCGATACGGGCCTGCTGGTCGCGGAACGCGCGCTCGTTGACCGCTTCCGGATCGAGGATAGCGCGCAGCTTGGCCTCGCACTGCGCGACGACGCCTCGGTGATCCACGCTGGTGCCCAGGTCGCGGGCCTCCCGGGGATCGGCCTCCAGGTCGAAGAGCTGGGGGACCTCGCCCACGTAGTGGACGTACTTCCATTTGCCGTCGCGGATCATGAAGAATCCCGTGGACGAGCCTGCCGCGTGGTATTCGCTCAGCACCGTGCGCTCGGGTCTCTCGCCGGCGGCCATGCGCAGCAGCGAGTGCCCGGGCATGTGATGTTGCTCCTCTTCGGTGAGCGCGAGACCGGCACCTTCCAGGATCGTCTGGTGGCAATCGACCAGGGAGACCGGCTCGGCCACAACATGGCCCGCCGGCACATCTGGACCGGCCAGGATCATGGGTATCTTGGCCGCTTCCTCGTACATCACCGATTTGCCCCAAAGACCTCGGTGGCCGATATTGTCGCCGTGGTCGGAGGTGTAAAGGATGCGCGTGGTTTCGTTGTGGCCATTGGCTTTGAGCGCATCGAGCACCAGGCCGATGTTGTGATCCAGCAGCGAGACCATGCCGAAATAGGCCGAGCGCGCGACCCGGACCGTCTGGTCGTCGAAATAGGGGTCGTAGGCCAGCACCTGACTTAAAGTCTCGATCACCGGGTGGGTCGGCCGCTCGTCGCGACCGTAGAATCGCGGCCAAGGCAGGGAGTCCGGCGGATAGAGGTCGTAATATTCCTGCGGCGCGATCAGCGGGAAATGCGGCAGCACGAAACCGACGAACAACACCCACGGTCGGTCGCCGTATTTGGGCGCCTCTTCGGCGAGCCAGCGGCGGGCCTCTTCGGCGGTGCTGGCGTCGTAGCGGATATAAGTGGAATCGCCGGGTCCGGATTGCGCCGCGAGCTGCTTGGCGCCGCCGCGCTCTACGAGGTCCCGGCGCTCCAGCCCGAGCAGATCGCCCAGGCCGTCCACGACGTTGAGCGTGTCGATCTCATGGGTGAAGCCGTTGGCGTCCTCGGAGTCGCGATAGTGCAGCTTTCCGATCGCGGTCACCTCGTGGCCGGCATCGATTAACCGCTGCCCCCAGCCCTGCGGGTCGCCGGTGTAGGGATGGGCGTTGTCCCAATTGCCGATCTGGTGGACGTAGCGCCCCGTCGCCAGGCTCGCCCGGGCCGGCACGCAGATCGGGCAGTTGGTATAGGCCTGATCGAAGCGCGTGCCGCCGGCGGCCAGACTGTCAAGAACCGGAGTCCGCACGATGGGGTCTCCGTAACAGCCCGTGATCTCCTGAGTGTGCTCGTCAGAAAAAATGAACAGCAGATTCCTTGGTGTCATAGATGAGTCCCCATTCGTGTCATCGTAGCGCGATTACCGGCCGCCTATTCTGGCGCCTCTTGTCTCTCGATTCGAGAATCCGCTGAAACTACGCGTGGAACACCGATTTTTCAACGAACCATGTGTGCCGAACGTCCAGCAACAAGGCTTGATGCACGGTATCCGAGATCTTGCTCGGCGCGGAATCTCGCCTGTGCCGGTCCCTCGCCGACCGGCCGCCCCGTTTAACGCTTGTTGGCTTGTCGCCAGGCTTTGAACTTTACCTGCGTTTCTTCCATCGTTGCCGGGTAAAGTCCGACGATGGATTCACCCTTCAGCACTTGTTCTTCGACAAAATCTTCAAAAGCTGTCATCTCGTGCGCTTCTTTGGTGATGTCGTTGGCCATGTGGGCGGGGATGACGACAACGCCTTCACCATCGCCAACGACGATGTCGCCCGGGAATACCGGCGCGTCACCACACCCTATTGGCACGTTAATATCAACGGCGCGGTGCAGGGTCAGGTTAGTCGGCGCGGACGGACGATTATGGTAAGCCGCGAACGGCAGCTCCGCGATGGTTGGGGAATCCCGAAAACCACCATCTGTGACAATACCCGAAACACCGCGTTTCATCAGGCGGGTGATCAGAATGCTGCCGGCTGACGCGGCGCGCGCGTCCTTGCGGCTGTCGATAACCATGACATGACCGGGCGGACAATCTTCCACCGCTTTGCGCTGCGGATGGGCTGGGTCCCTGAAAACCTCGATACTGTCCAGGTCTTCACGCGACGGCATATAACGCAGGGTAAAGGCTTCGCCGACCATATTGTCTTTCTGAGGGCCGACCGGCCGGACATCCTGGATGAACATGTTCTTGAGTCCGCGTTTGAACAGTGCCGTCGACAGGGTTGCGGTGCTGACGTGTGCGAGCCGCGCGCGGTTCTCGGCGCTCAATGTTTCAGTCATAGCCAATTTTCTCCGCTTTTCGATCGTCAGAATATATCTGGTTCAGGGACCCGATTGCCAAAATCTGTCGTCAGGAAATCAAAATCGCAACCATCTTGGGCCTGGCCGATATGCTGCGAAAACATGAAACCGTAACCCCTTTCATATCGCGCGGGCGGTGGGACCAACTGTGCCCGGCGGTCGTTCAATTCCTGGTCACTCAGTTCCATCTGGATCAGGCGTTTCTCCACATCGACGATCACGATATCTCCGGTTCGGATCAGCGCCAAAGGTCCGCCGACGTAGGATTCGGGAGCTACATGCAAAACACAGGCGCCATAACTGGTGCCGCTCATGCGGGAATCGGATATCCTCATCATGTCGCGCACGCCCTGCTTCACCAGCTTTTTCGGAATCGGCAACATGCCCCATTCGGGCATGCCCGGCCCGCCTTCGGGGCCGGCGTTGCGCAGGATTAGGATCGTATCCGGCGTCGCGGCAAGGTCTTCATCGTCAATGGCTGCTTTCATGGTCGGGTAATCGTCAAACACCAGCGCCGGGCCGGAATGTTTGAGGAATCGTTTGTCGAGCGCCGACACTTTCATCACGCAGCCGTCGGGTGCAAGGTTACCTTTCAGCACGACCAATGCCCCAGACTCGTATATCGGATTGTCCAAGTTTCGGATGACGTCGTCATTATAGACTTTCGCATCCGCGAGATGCTCGCCAACCGGTTTGCCGCTGACCGTCAGACACGCTGTATCTAGATAAGATTCGATCCGCTTCAACATCGCCGGCAGGCCCCCAGCGTAGTAGAAATCTTCCATCAAGTAGGTGTCGCCGTTGGGGCGGATGTTGGCAATGACCGGGACCTCGCGCCCGATCCTGTCGAAATCGTCCAACCCGATATCGAACCCGGCGCGCCGGCCCATTGCGACCAAATGGATAATGGCATTGGTCGAACAACCCATCGCCATGGCGGCGACGATGCTGTTTTCAAAAGACTTTCGAGTCAGGATATCGCTGGGCTTCAGGTCTTCCCACACCATTTCGACAATGCGCCGCCCGGTTCTGGCAGCCAATCTCTTGTGGTTGGAATCCGGCGCCGGGATGGAGGCACCGCCGGATAAGACAAGTCCCAGACTTTCGGCGATGGAGGTCATGGTGCTGGCCGTTCCCATGGTCATGCAATGGCCGTAGGATCGGGAAATACCTCGCTCTATTTCGGACCAGTCATCGTTGGTGATATTGCCCGCCCGAAGTTCATCCCAGTATTTCCACGTGTCCGATCCGCTGCCCAGCGGCGCCCCTTTCCAGTTGCCACGCAACATCGGCCCCGCTGGGAAAAAGATCGTCGGTACGTCCATGGAAATCGCGCCCATCAGCAATCCCGGCGTGGTTTTATCGCAGCCGCCCATGAGAACGGCGCCGTCGACCGGGTGAGAACGGATCAGTTCCTCACATTCCATCGCCAGGAGATTTCGATACAGCATGGTCGTCGGTTTGACGAAAGTTTCCGCCAACGAGATCGCGGGAAGTTCCAGGGGGAACCCTCCCGCCTGCAGAACGCCGCGCTTGATCGTATCGATGCGCTGTTTGAAATGCGCATGGCAGGGATTGAAATCGGACCAGGTGTTGATGATGCCGATGACCGGCTTACCCATCCAGTCCTCCGCATCGTAGCCCATCTGCATGGCGCGCGAGCGATGCCCGAAGGCACGAATGTCTTCGGTTCCGAACCAGCGTGCGCTACGCAGATCTTCGTATTTTCTACTTTTTGTTGTCACTGTTGCCTCCGGTGTCGATAGCTGGTCCAATTTTCTCGGTTGCGGATCGAGGTTCGGGTGAACGCGCCAGGCGGTAAAAATTTCTTCGCCACCTACGAATGTGATCCTTCAACAGGGGTGGCCTCGGTCCCATGGGCTCACCCCGCACGACATTTGCATTCTGCGGGCCGAGTAGAAATCCGTGATTTTCGAAGCGGAAAGGCTAGAGAACTTGGCTGCTTAGAACATATGAACCGGCGACTCGTGGGTCAATGTGCCAAAACACCCTGTTTTCCCTGCTTAGCAGGAATTTCGGGGGAGCCGGCTTCGTCCCGTACCGTGGCGCTGGTTCGATCGTCTCTCGCCACCAGCCACACCGGTTTAATGGGTCGAAAAAATTACAGCTTTGATTTGGATCAATCAGGCTAGGCCCGGACCCGCGCTAGGGGAGTGGGATGGCCGTCAGGTTGGGATTGACGGTTTCGCGGCAAATTCACGCCCGTCTTTTCGCGATCCGAATATCTTCGGGCGCTCGGTGCATCGCGCCAGACCGTCGGCGAAGGACTCATCTTGTCCTGATGGTTTGACGTGCTCCGTTGGGCGGCCGCGTGGTCGGGCCCGCGAGCGGCGGTATCATAGGACCGGTCAACGGCGGTATCATAGGACCGGTCAATGGCGGCACCATGGGTCCGATCAGCGGCGGCAGGATGCGGTCGCGCGGCCGCGGCGCCACGTTGTGCCGGCGGGTCAGGACCGCACCGCGCAACCCTTGCGCCACGCCCCAGGGCCCCGCGCTGCGGACCGTGACGTGGTTGAAGGGAGCCGACGTCTCCGCCTCGGCGACTAGCGCGCCGGCGCGGCGCAGCGAGACCCGGAGGCGGCCGCGGAAATCCTGCTTCCCGACCCGGCACAGGATCGCCGTGGCGGGAAACTCGATCGCGGTCCGCAGTAGCCCGGCGATCTTCCGGCGCCGGGACCGTCCGTCCGTCCCGATCAGATCGCAATGGCCGGCGTATTTGAGCGCCGTCGAGCCGGTCAAGACCAGCCGGAACACCTCGGGCGGCTCGGCGGTGGCGGGCGGGGCCGGGAGGGGCGCCGGGTCGGGCCGCGCCGCCCCGGGGCCGCGGATAACCTCCGGCAGGTCCAACCCGGCGCTTTCGGGCTCCCGCCTAGCGGCCAGATCCTGGTGGATCCAACCGACCTTGCCGACCGCGCCGAAGACCCCGACCCGGATCCAGGTGCCCCCGCGCTCGAACTCGATCAGCTTGCGCCCGGCCTCGAGCCGCAGAATCTCCGGCGCGGCGTCCTCCGGCGCCGCCCGCAGGGACGCCGCTTCGGCCTCGACGAAGAGGATGTCGCCGGGGGTCGCGGGCGCGGCCCCGGCGCCCAGGGCCGTCAACGCCAGCGTCAGGGCTGCCATGGCACACCGTCTGGTTAACGCCCGCCGGATTAGGTGTCGCGACATCATGAGAAGTCCGGAATGCCGTAGGTCAAGCAACACATCATAGCCCGAGAATAGCGAAGCCGGGCAATCATCGAATGACCGCTGGCCATTGTCACGTAATCTGGACTGGCCGGCAGGCGGGATGGATTTTAAACTGGTTCGATGCGCCACGGGCCTTGAAAACCAAATTATTCAACGGGAGGAATTAACACCATGAAGCCATTGAAATGGGGGGTCGTGAGTACCGCCAAGATCGGTCTCGAGAAAGTGCTCCCGGCCATGGCGGCGAGCCCGGATTGCGAGATCGTGGCGATCGCGTCCCGGGACCGGGCGCGGGCCGAGGCGGCGGCTCGGAAGCTGGGCATCCCCAAGGCGCATGGCAGCTACGAGGTCCTGTTCGCCGATGCGGAGGTGGAGGCCGTTTACAACCCCTTGCCCAATCACCGGCATGTGCCTGTCTCGATCCAGGCGATCGAGGCCGGCAAACATGTGCTCTGCGAAAAGCCGCTCGGCATGACCGCCGGCGAGCTGGCGCCCCTGATCGCGGCGCGGGACCGGGCTGGCGTCATCGTCGCCGAGGCTTTCATGGTACGCCACCATCCGCAGTGGATTCGCGCCCGGACCCTCATCCGCGAGGGCGCCATCGGCGAGCTTCGAGCGGTTCAGGCCGCGTTTTCCTATTTCAACGACGACGCCGGCAACATCCGCAACCAGACGGAGACGGGCGGCGGCGCGCTCTATGACATTGGTGTCTATCCCATCGTCACCGCGCGTTACCTGTTTGGCGCCGAGCCCCGGCGGGTCCTAGGGCTGATCGAGCGGGACCCGGCCTTCGGCACCGACCGCCTGACCACCGGGGTCCTGGATTTCGAGGCCGGCCAGGCCAGCTTCGTGTGCTCGACCCAGATGGCGCCGTATCAGCGGGTCCAGGTCTTCGGCACCCGGGGGCGGATCGAAATCGAAATTCCCTTCAACGCGCCCCCGGACCGGCCGTGCCGGCTATATGTCGACAACGGTGGTGCCCTGGACGGATCGTCGGCCCGGACCGAAACCTTCGAAACTTGCGATCAGTACCGCCTGCAGGGCGAGGCCTTCGCCCGCTGGGTCCGCGACGGCGAGGCCGTCGAATTCTCGCTCGAGGACTCGGTTGACAACATGAACGTAATCGACGCCTTGTTCGAATCGGCACGCGATCGCCGCTGGATCGATATCCGGAGAGGCTAGGAGAGAGCGGTGGCGGATGACACCAGAGTGAGAGACGCGGCCGAATACTATTTCACTGCGCATAAGTCGCGTGCGTCATACGGCATTCTGCCCGACGTGGCGCAGCCCAAAAGTCTCGAAGAAGCCTATGCGGTTCAGGAAGCGTTCCAAGCTTTGCTCAGGGAACAGGGTCGTGGCGCGATCGTCGGCTACAAGCTCGGGATTACTTCTCGGATCATGCAGGACCTGATGGGCATCGATCAGCCCTGTTTGGGCGGCATCTTCGAGACCACGATCCATCGCTCGCCCGCCACCGTGCGCGCCGCGGATTTCGTGAGCCTCGGCATCGAGTGCGAAATTGCGGTGCGGCTTGGCGCCGATCTCGGACCCAGGGGTGCCCCCTACGACAGGGACGGCGTCGCGGCGGCCGTGGCCGCCTGCGCTCCGGCGATAGAGCTTATCGAGGACCGCGCCGCCGACTATACGACGGTGATGGCGCTTCCCCTGATCGCGGAGAATTCTTGGAACGGCGGCATCGTATTGGGGCGGGAAGTCGCGGACTGGAGGGCGCTCGATTTTGAGAATCTGCGCGGCGATATGGCGATCAACGGCCAAACGGTCGGCGAAGGCCATGGGCGGGATGTCATGGGCCACCCCTTCGAGGCTCTAGCCTGGCTCGCCAACGCGCTGATCGCGCGTGGCAAACATCTCCACGAAGGCATGGTGGTGATGACCGGCAGCATCGTCGCGACCAAGCGCCCGAAACCGGGCGACAAGATCGCGGTATCGGTCGAGGGTTTGGGGACCGCGGCCATGACAGTGGTCTAAGATCAAGTCTCGCCAATACCGGCCGGGATGCGGCCAGGGCGCCGCCGTGCCCGAGAGGGACGGTGGCCCCGAGGACGCCCACCGACGTCAGGAATGCGCGACGACTCCAGTCCCGCTTGGTTCGCTTCATCACGGGTCCCCGAATTACCGGGCGTCTCTACCAGTCAATATCTCGGATCCTTGGCATCATTACCGGGGCCACTCCTCTTCGGCCGCCGCCCACCAGTGGCGCCAGGCCGGGATGTCGTAGCCGAAACGTTTTCCGGTCACTGCGCTAAGCGCGCCGATGATGTCGCCCCGGAGCCACGTGGGATCCGCGTCCCGGTCCAGGCGGCGGATCAGGCTCGCCACCGTCGCGGCGTCGCTTTGACCGGCCCAGCTCACCGCGAACAGGGCCATGGGCAGGGAATCGAACCACTTCTGCGGCCTATTCGAGGCCCGAGTCCAGGGCCGTTCCAGTAGTGCGCCAGGCACCCTTCCCCGGCCGGCGACACCCATTCCCCACAGCAGAATATGGCGGCCGAGATCGACGGCCCTTGGCGTCAAATTGCCGCCGAACATGGCCACCGTTTGGTCCGGAAACGGCGCGTCCAGTGCGGTTTCGAAGAATTCGGGTGGCGGTCCGGCGCGGGCCCATCGGTATGCTAGGTCGCGCAACCGGGTGCGGTAGGCATCGGGTTTGGAAATGGCTTCGCTAATCGTCTTCTTGGCCGCGGCCCAGTCGACGTCCTGGGGGGCCGGTCGCGATGGCCAGGCCGGCGGCGGACCCGGCGGCGGGCCCGGCGGCGGGAGTAGGGACGAAGCGGCGGGCGGGCCCCACAAGATGCCGCGCCCATCCGAACCGGACCCGCTCACAAAGACTCGCCCCCGATAGACCGCGACATCGACGGGCCGCCCGCCCGCGAGGTCCTGCACCCGGCGCCACCGGCGGCCGTCCTTGCTGTGCCACAGGGCGCCTCCGGCAGCGATGGAATTCGCGGCGTCGCCGACGCCCCAAAACCCATCGGCGCCGGCGGCGAAGGCCCGTAGCGGTGGCATCGTTTCGGCGCCGGCGAGGCGCTTGCTGACGCGCCCGTCCGTATGCCAAAAAGCCGCGCCGCCGGCCTCGCGAACCAGCCCGTAGACGCCGTCCTCGGCGGCAACCAGGTCGAGCGTCCTCGCCGTCTCGGGCCAGCCCGGGACCTCGGTCACGGCGCCGCCGTCGAGAACCAGTAATGCGAACCGCGGCGCGCCGTTGCGGCGCTCGACAAGAGCGCCGAACAGGCGCCCGCCGAAGCCTGCCAATGCGATGATGCGGGAGACTTGCCGCGCTGGTGTTGGATGGTCGTAAATCTGCCGCCAGCGCAGGCCGCCGTCGGTCGATTGGTGGAGCCCCGTCCGCCAGGCCGATGTCGCCGCGTAAAGGCGCCCGCCCAGGCTTTCCAGGGCGTGGACGTGAAACATCGGCGGGTCGCCGGGCATCACCCGCAATTGCCATCGGTCCCCGTCGGTGACCGCGATATGGCCCCAGCCGACGGATGGGCGCGGGTCCTCGTAGGGCCAGTAAAGCAGCCCGCCGGCGGTCATGGGCGTGCCCACGTCCTGGGTGAACAGGTGGCGCTCGAACCGAACATCGCCGGCCGCGAGACCGAGGCTGTAGAGGTCGGCCGAATTGTGATCGGGATAACGAACGCTGTTGGCGAACCACAACCGCCCCCGGTAGCCGATCAGTGCGGACAGGGTCGGCCAAGGACCGACGGCCGCCAGGACTTCCAAGACGGGCGCCGTGCCGCTCGGCGGTGGTGCGGCGGAGCCGGCGAGTCCGCGCCCGTTGGCCAATGAAAGCAGGACGACGGCGGCAACCAGCAATCGGCGGGTGTATTTCATGGTTTTGGGTCTCCGGCGCAGCGGAAACCGACCATGTCGAGTCCGATGTTGGGCGGGTTGCCGTGACGGTAGGCGGTGCGCAGGCCGTAGGGATTGTTGCCCCACCCGCCGCCGCGCAGCACCACCCATTCCGGTCGCCCGGGGAACCGGCCCGCCGTCCACTCCCAGACATTGCCCGCCATATCGAGAATTCCGAACGGCGAGGCGCCGCGCGAATATCCGCCGACCGGAGCGGTGCGCCGGTAACCGTCGGCGGCATCGGGGGCGCAGCACGCCACGGTCCCGAAATTGGCCCGCCGCTCGGTCTCGGTGCCGGGTGGACTCATGCCCCAGGGGTAGCGGCGGTTTTCCGCGCCCCGGGCGGCGAACTCCCACTCGGCCTCGCTCGGCAGCCTGAGTCCGTGCCAGGCGCAGAACGCGGCCGCGTCGCGGGCCGAGACCTGGACGACGGGATGGTCCCTGATTCCGTCGATCGAACTGCCGGTGCCGTTGGGGTAGCGCCAGGCGGCGCCCGGCACCCGCTCCCAGGTTCGGTCCCAAACATAACCGTAACCGCTTTTCTCGGCATCCGTGCGGTGGCCGGTGGCGGCAACAAACACGGAGAACTGGTGGTTGGTGACTTCCAGGCGCATGAGCGAAAATGCCCCGACGTTCGCCGGTTTCGGTGTCTCGTTGGCGTCGCCCTCAGCATCGCCCATGACGAAAGACCCACCCGGAATCGGCGCCATGCCAGGCGCCGGAACCGGATCGGAGATACCCGTGTGGGCCGCACTCCGCGGGTTCCATGCGTGCAGGGGACCCAGCGCGACGAGGGCACAGGCAGCCAGAAATAAAAGACCGCGCTTCATCCGCCGCATTCTATTTGCAATCGCGAACGCCTGGCCATCACGTTGTCGGCCGGACCCGCAATTTCGCGTGAGTTCAGCGGTTTCGCGGCGAAGAGCGGCGGGTCTCGTGGTCCGGATGCGGTTTTCGGTCGGGACAGGTCACGACTTTTGGCCGTTCCGGGTTAGTAAACGCCCGCCGTGGCGCCGCCGTCGATGGAGATGGCGACGCCCTGGACGTGCCGCGCTTCCGCGGAGCAGAGGTACGTGACGAGAGCGGCAACGTCTTCCGGCTGCCCCAAGCGGCGAATGCCTTCCGCCTTCACTTTGCGGGCCTCGACCTCGGCCAGCGTTTCGCCGCTGCGCTGCGCCTCGGTCTGGAGAATCTCGGTCAGGCGCTCGGTCACGGTCATGCCGGGGTGGATCGCGTTGACGTTCACGTCGTCGCGCTTGCCCAGCCCGGCCAGCGCCTTGGTAAAATTCGCCAGGGCTGCGTTGACGGCGCCGCCGATCATGAAATCCGGGTCCGGTGATCGTGCGAAGCCGCCGACGATATTGACCACCGACCCCTTGTTTTCGGCCAGGGATGGCCAGAACTCGCGGGTGAGGCGGACGGCGGCGCTGAACTTCAACGCAAAGCCGTCCTCCCACACCGCGTCCTCGAGTTCCATGAAAAGCCCGCCCTTGGTGGCACCGGCGCAATGGACGAAAATATCGACACCGCCCAGCGCTTCCCGCGCCTGTTTCGCCGCCGCCACGCAGACCTCGAAACCGCGCAGATCGCCAGCGACAACCTCGGCCCGGCGGCCCAGCGCGGTGATTTCGCCGGCGACCGCGCCCAGTGTGCCGGCCGATCGCGCCAGCAGTGCCAGATCCGCGCCTTCGCGGGCCAGGCGCAGCGCCACCGCCTTGCCGATGCCCTTGCTGGCGCCGCTGACGACGGCGCGTTTTCCCGCAAACCTCTCCGGCATAACCACTCCTCAGATTAATTCGACGGCCAGTCGGCCCATCGCCTCGAAATCGACGACCGCCCGGTCGCCCTTTCCAATCGGCTGCGGCGCGGTCAGCGAGCCGGTGAGCAGGTAGGTACCGGCGCGGAAGAATAGGCCGCGCGCGGCCAGATCATTGACCGTATCAACCAGCGTTGCAACCGGGTCGGCCCGGTTCTCCCCGGTAAACACGGGGCTGAAGCGGCGTCCGTTAAGGTCCATCTCGACGCCGAGGGTCAGCAGGTCGAGGTCGCGCCAATGGGCGATTTCGGCGCCTATTGCAATGGCGCCGCCATTGCCATTGTCGGCGATACCAAGACGCATCGCCGCAAGCTGGTCGAGGGCGGCCGTGAACTTGGGCGCGATCCGTGTGCTCGTGATGTCGAAGGCGACGTGAAACGCGACGCGGTCGGCCATGTCGTCGCGTGTGTAGGGTGCTTGTGCGAGGGGCATGTCATCGAGGAATCGAAACGCGTATTCGCATTCGAGTTTTGCTTCCGGAAGCTCGGCCGCCGGAAAACGCGCATCGCCGAAGCGCAGCGTCGCATGAAGTATCATGCCTGGGATGGGGCCGTCGAACCCTTCGGCGCGCTGTACCGCCTCGACGACCGCCCCGACCTTCCATCCGTCAATCCGTTCGCCGGTTTTGCGGACCATTTCTTCCTGGATCGCGTAGGCCTGGGCGCGGTCGCCGGGAAGCGTCGCGGCGTCGATTGCGCCGATCAATGTCCGGGTCCGCCATGCCGAGGCCAGAAGTGTCGCGATTGGGTCGGTTTCCACGCTCATGATGGTGGTTCCCCGTGCGTGCCCCGCCGTGACGCCTGCGTGACGTGGCGCCCCTTGCTTCGTCACGCCATCATTGCCGCGCGAACGTCCTCATTGTCCATCTCACGGCCGAGATAGGCTTCGATGACCGCGTGATCGTCCTTGACTTCCTGAGGCGTGCCTTCGGCGATTTTCTGGCCATGGTCGAGAACGGTGATCCTTTCGCATATGTCCATTACCACCCTGAGGATGTGTTCGACGATGATGACGGTCAATTGGTAACGCTTCTGCAGCGCGGTTACGATTTCCAACAGATTGTCCACATTGAGCGGAGACAAACCCGCCGCCGGTTCGTCCAGCATCAGAAGTTTCGGCCGCATCGCCATCGCCCGGCCCAACGCCAAAAGCCGTCTCTGGCCGCCCGAAAGTTCCGAGGCCGGAATTTCCGCGAAATCGGCAAGTCCGATGAAAGCGAGGATCTCCATCATCTCGTCCTTGATCCGCTTTTCCTCGGTGGCCACCTTGTGAGTGGCGAATATCGCCTGCAGGGGAGAATAATCGACCAGCGTGTGCTGACCGACCCGAAGGTTGTCGAGCACGGTCATTTCATTGAAGTTCCGCAACAACTGAAAGGTTCGCGCCACGCCAAGCTCGGCAATCCGATGGGGCGCCAGCGCGGTGACGTCTTGACCGGAGAAAATTATCGACCCGGAATCCGGCGGGTAGATGCTGGAAACCAGATTGAAAAACGTGCTTTTGCCGGATCCGTTGGGGCCGATCAGACCGCGCATCTCGCCCTGACGTAACTGGAAATTCAGGTCGGAAATTGCCTGCAGTCCGCCAAAATTCTTGCACAGCCCCTTCGTTTCCAGAAGCATGGCCGGTGTTTCCGTGGGATCGGCCATTCAGTCGCCCGCCTTGACCGAGATGTCGCGGCTTTTTTCCCGCGCGCTAACAAAACGCTTGCTGACCAAAAAACGATCGATGATGCCCCCGATTCCCTTGGGCATGAACATGACCGTTCCGACTATGACAGAACCAAACATAAGATATTGGTAATAGTACCATTCCCGCGTTAGATCGAAAATTATCGTGACCACGGTCGCCCCGATGATGCCGCCCCAGATATTTCCCAGTCCGCCCAGGACCACCATCAGCAAAAGGGTGACCATCTCGATCACCGTGAAATTGTTGGGATGGATGTATCCCGGCGACATATGGGCGAACAGCGAGCCGGCGCAGCCCGCGTAGGCGGCGCCAAGCACAAACGCGATCAGTTTGTAACGCTTCACGTTCACGCCCGCCGCGGCGGCGGCGATGGTATCTTCACGAATGGCGGTAAAAGCGCGGCCGGTCGAGGATTTCAATATCGCGAAGGACATGTAGATCGCCAGCAGCGCGATCGGCATAACGATATAAAAATACTCGAAATACAAGTTGAACTTGAATCCAAAAATTTCCGGGGCAGGGATGCCGCCAAACCCGGATGTCGAGCCGAGGTAATCGGTCACGGCCGCGTAGATCCGAACCGACTCGGCAAATCCGAGCGTCGCCAACGCAAGGTAGGCGCCTTCAAGACGAAACGACGGCACACCGATGATAACGCCGGCCAGCATCGTAATAAGTATCGACGCTGGCAGGGCGAGAAGAAACGGGAACCCGAAATTCACCGCGAGCACGGCCGACGAATAGGCGCCCACCGCATAGAGCCCGATATGGCCGATCGTAACCTGCCCGGCGAACCCCTTCACTATATTCAGGCCGGTGACCAGAATGATCATGATCCCGATCAGGTTCATCAGGAAAATATGATACTGATTTTGGGCGAGGAACGGAAACGTGCTCAGCAACCCGAACGACACCGCCCAAGGCAGCGCCGGATGGATCGCCCTCATCCAGGCGATGAGGGCTTGAAGCGATGCAAAGACCTTGCTCAATTCGCGCTCCCGCCTGGCCTAGGCCCTATCTTCTTTTGTCTATTCATCAATGCCAGTAGTGATGGCGATGGATTATTGCGTTCGGCACCCGGGCAACCGAGGGCGGCGTCCATAGTCCGCCCTCGGCATGCTCGTTCCCGCAATGCGCGTTCGATGGTTACAGACCGAAATCGGCCGGCATGGTGACGCGATCCAGCACCTTGACTTCAAAGTCCTTGCCGCCCTTCACATAGGAGATGAGGACCGGGGTCCGGTTCCCGTCGCGGCATTGCGGTGTCGATGCCGCGCAGAAACTGATCGGGCCGGAAGCAAGGCCTTCATAGTTCTGGATACCGGCAATCGCATCGCGAATGGCGGTGCGATCCGCGGCCAGGCTGTCGTCGGTCAATTTTAGGTCCGCATTGCCCAGTGCCTGTTTGACGATCTGCAGCAAGTCCCAAGCTTGGCTGAAGTCGTGGTCCACGCTCTGGATACCATAGCGGTCTCGGACCATCTTGTTGAAATCCTGCGCGATTTGACGTGTGTCCGAGTCCGAATAGGCGGCGGAATAAAACACGCCCTTGATGGCTTCCCCGGCGAGAATAGGAGCTTGCGCGACCGAAACTGCCGACGACCCCGCCCGGCTGACGCTAGCCGGAATGCCAACCTCGTAAGACTGAACTAGGAACCGCGCGATCGCCTCGGCTTGACCGGCGATATAAATGGCGTCCGGATTCAGTTCTTTGATCGCCAACAGGTTGGAACGAAAATCGATTTCCTTTTCCTGACCTTGAGCGACGTAAACCGGCTCGACCTTATACAAGTCGCGCATCAAGTCGATGAGGCCGAGCGTCTCCGATCGCGCCGCTTCGTCGGCCACGTAGACATAGGCCACTTTGGTGCCAACATTGTCGCCGATATACTTGGCCAGCACGCCCTTGTAGAAGCGTGCGGAAATCGGCACGCGAAAAATCCACGCGGAGTCCTTTTGGGTGATCGTGGCGCTGGTCGAATGCGGAATGATCTGCGGTGTCTCGCCTTGCGCCGTCACGGCCACGATTGGAAGCGTAACCGACGAGCAAGACGATCCGATCAGCAGGTGCACTTGCTCTTGATATACCAGACGGTTGGCGTTTGCGACACCCTTGTCGGACTTGCACTCGTCATTGAGCAGCGTCAGTTTGATCGTGTTGCCGTTGATGCCGCCGGCGGCGTTGACCGCCGCAAATTCGTCCTCGATCATCTGGCCTTGTTTTTCGCCGTTGTCGGAGATCATGCGCAGCGTTACGCCAATTCTGATTTCGCCGGACATCGCCGTGGTGCTGGCCAACAGCCCTGCCGCTAACACCGAGGCGGCGGCTGCGGCGGTGAACACTCTTGTCATGATTTTCACTCCCATGGTTTTGTGACCGGTTCGTCACAGGTTCAAGATTAGAGGTCGCCAATTCACGCCTTTACCTTCACGATAACCCCCATCAAACCGGAGGGCTTGATCATCAATACGACGATCAGAAGGATAAAAGCGTAGATATCCTTGTGGCTTCCCGAAATATACGCGGCACCAAACGTTTCGGCGACACCGAGAAGCAGGCCGCCGAGGATGGCTCCGGGCAAACTGCCGAATCCACCGATAACGGCGGCGGAAAATGCCTTGATGAGCATCAGGTAGCCCATTTCGACGCTGACAAAATTGATCGGTCCGATGAGCACGCCACCGGCCGCGCCAAGTGCGCAGGCGACGCCGAAGATCACCGAAATCATCAGCGGCACATTGATGCCCATGAGCGACGCGATCTCCTTGTTTGCCGCCACCGCGCGCACCGCCAATCCAAGTTTCGTGCGTTGCAGAAAGAGGTTCAGGATCGCCATCAGCGTAATCGCGACGACGGCGATCCAAAGATAGCTTCTGGGCAGCGTGATACCGCCCAACTCCACCGCCGGCCCATAGATCGGATCGTAACCGAAACTGGTCGCGCCCCAAGTCAGAAACGCGAGGTTCTGCAGTATGATAGCCATGCCAAAGCCGACGATGATCATGCCCATGCCGGCAACCGTGTAACCCCCGCCCGAGCGCGTCAGCCGCCGGTAAAAAACCCGTTCGATGAAGATCCCGATTGCCGCGGTGGCGATCATTGTCGCGATCAAGGCTATGGGGTAGGGAAGCCCAATGGTGTTGAAAAATACCAGGCCAATGAAGGCCCCCAGCATGAATATCTCGCCGTGAGCGAAATGAACGATGTCGAGCCCGGAATAAATAAGAGAAATGCCGAGCGCCACGATGCCGTAAACGACGCCTATGGAGAGACCGACAATGAGGAAATCGAAAAACATCGAACCGGCCCAACTATCTTTTCAACTCAGCGCCGCGACATTCGTGTCCGCGACGGTACCGCCCAGATAGGATTGCCGAACATTATCGTCGTCGATCAGATCGCTTGCCTTGCCCTCGATATGAATGACTCCGTCCCGAATGACATATCCGTAGTCGGACAAAAGCAATGCCATCCTGACATTTTGCTCGACCAACAGTATTGTCATGTTCATCTCTTTGCGGATCATATTTACGACGCGAAAAATTTCCAGAACGACTTTTGGAGCCAATGCGGAACTCGGCTCGTCAAGCATGATCATCTTCGGCCGTGCCATCAGACCCCGGCCGATGACCAGCATCTGAACCTCGCCCCCCGACAGCGTCCCGGCCATCTGGTTTTGCCGCTGCTCGAGCCGGGGGAACAGCGCATAGACCCGTTCCAGGTCCTGCCGAACGCCCGCCTTGTCGGACCGGCTGAACGCCCCGACCTTCAAATTATCCAAAACCGTCATGCCGGGATAGGAGTCCTTGCCTTGCGTGACCTGGACCAATCCTCTTCGGACGACTTCATGGGGTTTCAAATCTTGGATCGGCTCGCCGTCAAACAGGATTTCCCCGGCCCACACCGGAATGAGCCCGGACGTTGCCTTGAGGAGAGTCGATTTCCCGGTCCCATTGCCTCCCAAAAGCGCGACAATCGATCCGTTCGGCACCGACATGTTGATGCCGCGCAGGACCTTTAGCTTTCCGTAACCCGACTCGACACCCTTAAGCTCGAGCAAAAGACGCCTCCCGAGTGCCGGTTGCCGGCACCGCATTTTCCCGGATGTGAATTTTCGGCGCTGAGATTGGAGCGAGTCAATGCGAGCGTCAATGCGAGCGGGGCAAATACCGGCGACAAAGGGCGTTTCCGCACCTACAAGCGCATTTGAGGCATCAAATCTCGCTAATGAGGCGCCGGTTACCGGTCGGTCGACCTCGATATTCGCATCAATCTCGGTCCGGATATTCTAGTCGGGGCGCATTGGCTGCCTTAGAATGCGCGGCCATATCGATCCAGAATCGTCTGCACGACGATGTCGGGATCGCGCGTCCACCAGTCCCGCTGGGAAAATATCTCCACCTCGATCGGGCCGCGATATCCCGCTGTCTCGGCCCAGTGGCGGATAGACGGAAGATCGATCAGGCCATCGCCGGGCATGCCGCGATCGAGCCGGACATCGGTCGTATCGGCCAACCAGTCGCTAACGTGAAAGGCGATGATCCGCTTGCCGGCTCGAGCGATTTCCCGTTGCAGATCCGGTTCCCACCATACCGCGTAGGTATCGAGCGCAATCCCCATCACGTCGTCGGCGTCGAGCTGGTCGAGCCAGGTGTTGGCTTCGCGCAATGTCGAGATCACCGACCGGTTGCCGCAGACCATCGGATGCAGGGGCTCCAGCGCCAGCCGAACACCGGTGGCGCGCGCGGGAGAAACCAACATGGCCAGTCCCTCCAGCGCCCGGTCCCGGGCAAACCGCAAATCGGTCTCATCCTCACCCAAGCCACCGGTGATCGTGACCAACGATTTGGCCCCGATTTCGGCCGCCCAATCGAGCCAGCGGCGGTTGTCGCCGAGCGCGGCGTGAAACCCAGCCGGGCCGCGATGGGTCAGGAGACCGCCGGGGCACAGCGCGACCGCTTCAACGCCATGGTCGCGCAGAATCGACGCCGCGTCAGTAACTCCGATCGCGTCGAGTTTGTCGCGCCACACCGCGGTCTTGGTGATGCCGTTGCGGGCCAGACATTCCACCGATTGGCGAAAGTCGCACTGCGCCATCAGCGTGACCTGGTGCACGCAAAGCCGCGTGGGATCGGCCGTGATGTTCAATAGGTCGCCCTGCCGCCGGTGACGTCGAAAACCTGACCGGTCGTGAACGAACACCGCGGGCTCGCCACCCAGGCGGCCATATCGGCGATTTCCCCGACCGAGCACAACCGCCCCATGGGGATGCGTGCTTTTCGATCCGCGATATATTCGGCGGACATTCCGTCGAGGAGATCGGTTTCGGTCATGGCCGGCGCGATGCAGTTGACGGTGATGTCCGACGGCAACAACTCGCGCGCCAATCCCTTCGCGAAACCGATAACGCCGGCCTTGGCGGCGCCATAGGCGCAGGCGCCCGGGTTGCCTTCCTTGCCGGCGACCGATGAAACGATCACGATCCGCCCGGTTCCGCGTGCCCGCATGTGATCGATGACCTGCCGGGTGCAAATAAAGACGCCCGTGAGATCGACGTCGAGGACGCGGCGCCACTCGTCGAGCGAATATTCCCAGGCCGGCTTGGTCGGGCCGTTTATGCCGGCATTGGCGACTATCGTGGTCACCGAACCCAGTGCCGCCAGGCTCTGGGCAAATCCTTCCGCGACCGAATCCTCGTCGGTCACATCGACCCGGACGAAATGAGCGAAGGCCGGATCGGCGTCGCCGGGACCGGGGTCGAGATCCCATCCCGAGACCTTGGCGCCGAGTTCGGCGAACCGGCGGGAAATTGCGAGCCCAATGCCTTTCGCCGCGCCGGTCACCACGATATTGTTGCCTTTCAGATCAAAGCTCATCATACCAACCTCGTGTCATTTATGTCCGCGAGGGCCAGGTCGTGCCGGACCGGCGCGGGTGCATTTGGGGGCAACATGTCGGACTTCCACGTCGAGATCGGCCACAGTGTCTCGTTCACCAAGACGGTTTCGGAAAGCGACGTTTATGGTTTTGCCGGCATTACCGGAGATTTTTCCCCGAACCATGTCAACAAATCATATATGGAAAAAACGGGTTACGGAAAGCTGATGGCGCACGGCGCGCTGATCGTCGGGTTTATGTCGACGGCCTCGACCATGGCGATTTCCCAAACCCGGCAATCGGACGAGGTGCCGGTTTCGCTCGGATACGACCGAATTCGGTTCCTGAAACCGGTATTTTTCGGTGACACGATTACCGTCAGCTACGAGATTACCGCCATAGATCCGGAGCGCCGGCGCGCGACCGGTGATATCAAGGTCACCAACCAGGACGACGAGCTGGTTTGTGTCGGCCAGCATATTCTCAAATGGGTGCCCAGCAGGCCTTAGGCGGCGCAGCGTGCCTATCGGAAATTTCTGCGTGTCGCCGCCTAGTCCGGTTCGCATGGCGGGTTCTGGCGCAGGTAGCGGCTCTCGAGGCCTTTCACGATCGCGGCAAGTGTATCGAGCGTCGGGGTCGGGACGCCGGTTTCCCGGCCCTTGGAAATCACCGAGCCGTAAATGAAATCGACTTCGCTGGGCCGTTGGTTCAGGAGATCGACACAGAGCGACGATTTGTTGTCGCCGGTGCCGCCGGGCTCGGAAATAGTTTTCAATCCCTCGACCGCCTCATCGCGATCGAGATGAATGCCGTGGCTTTTCGCAACCGCCAACGCTTCATCGAGCGCGCGCCGCGACGTTGCCTTCAATTCCGGCACCGCGAGACATTCGGCCGAGGTCATATTGGTGGCCCCGGACAGCGCGCTCAGGGCGATATTGCCGATCAGCTTCTTCCAGATGTCATGGATGATGTGCTCGCTGGCATGGGTTTCGAGGCCCGCGGCGCTGAACGCCTCCGCAATGTTCTCCGCGCGCGCGCTGATACCGCCGCCCAACTCGCCGATGTACGAGGGGACACGCGAAAAGTCCCGAATGATTCCGGGCCCAAGCAAACAGCCCGCCATGGTTGTCAATCCGCCCAGCACGTTGTCCTTGCCGATTACCTCGGCGATCGCTTCCTCGTTGCCGAGTCCGTTTTGGAAGCTGATGGCCACGGCGCCCCCGCCGATCAGGTGTTGGATCGCCCGGGCGGCGTCACGGCTGCCGTGCGCCTTGCACTGGAACAGCACCACATCGGTCGAGGTGACGGTGGACGCGTCGGCGGTCACCGCGATTTTTTCGGTTCTATCGCCGGCAAAGCCGATGATTTTCAGGCCATGGCTGCGGATCGCATGGACATGCTCGGCATTGGTGTCGATCAACGTTACCGCCAATCCGCCATTCTGTAGAATAGAGCCGAACAGCGCACCCATGCCGCCGGCGCCGACGATCGCCACACTTGGTTTCCAGGCCATGGCCCCCGCGCTTATTTAATACCAGTGATCCTTAGTAATGGCCGATCTGCCACCCGCCGGACAAGCCGACACCATCAACAACTTGACTGTGATGCATGATAATTCGTAATTTTGGGCGAATAAGCCATCATGCAGTCCGTTTGATGCATCAAGTGTCGGATACGGAGTTTGACTGTGAAATCGGACGGCAAAGCGCGCATCATCGACATTGCACTGCAGGCTGGGGTTAGCACGGCCACCGTGGACCGCGTTTTGAACAATCGGCCCGGTGTGCGCCAGAAAACCATCGACCGGGTCGTCGAAACCGTCAAATGGCTGGAAAAAGGCCCGCGGCGGCCCACCGTCATCCCGACCATCACATCCGACCTGACCGTCGACGTGATCATCGCCGGCGGTGCCGGATTCTCCAACGACGTGTTGGTGCGGGAAATTAAACGGACCGCAAAAGAGCGTGGCGTCACGGTTCGATTGGCATTGCCGCGGCGCATGGACCCGGTGGCGTTAACCGGCGCGTTGAGAGCCTGTCAGAAGACCGGAAGCTCCGGCGTCATCGTTCAGGTCCTGGAACACCCGAGCGTTCGGGCGGCGATTGGAGAACTCGCGGCGGGCGGCATCCCGGTCATCACCATCCTGACCGATCTGCCGAGGGCCGAAACTGTTGGTTATGTCGGCCTCGACAACCGGGCGGCGGGGCGTACCGCGGGACTCCTGATGGGCCGGCTGTGTTCGCAACCAGGGACGATCGCAATATTCTGGGGCGGTCAACTCTATCGCAGCCATGAGGAGCGCGAGATGGGGTTCCGCACCGTGCTTCGCAGCGAGTTCGAACATTTGAAAGTGCTAGATGCGATTCGCGGATATGACGATCCGCGCAAAAACTACGAAATGGCCGCGGAATTGCTTGCCAGGCACGATGACCTGCAGGGCGTCTATAGCGTCGGCAGCGGAAACAGGGGCATCGAAAAGGCCATGCTGGAAAGCGGCCGCAAGGACGAAGTGACCTATGTGGCGTTCAACCTCACGCCGCTGACAAAACAATGCCTGCTCAGCGGTGTCATAGATGCGGTGGTGCATCAAGATATGGCGCGCGCGGCGGAAAATGCGATCAGCGCGGTCGTGGACCACATCGCCGGGCGGCCGACTCAAATCGACAACATACCCATTGAGATCATTATGCGCGAAAGTATCCGCGACTAGGATTCGGCACCGGGGAACACATAGGTATGGCTACAAATCAATCGATCGAACTTGGCATGGTGGGCGGTGGACCGGGGTCCGGGATCGGCCCGGCCCATCGCTACGGCGCCAGTATGGACCGTGCCTTCGAGCTGGTCGCGGGCGTGTTTTCCAGGAATCCGGACAAGAACGCGCAGATGGGCGTATCCCTCGGGCTGAACCCGGACCGGGTCTACGCCGATTTCGAAACGATGGCGGTGGCGGAGGGCAAGCTGGCCGGTGGCATCAAAGCAGTGAGCATCGTCACCCCGAACGATAGCCATGTTCCGGCCTGCCTCGCATTCATCGAACAGGGGATTCACATCATCTGCGACAAACCGCTGGCGACATCGTTCGAGGATTCGGTCGTCGCGTACCGCGCGGCACGGTCTCGCGAGGTCATATTCGGCCTATCCCACATCTATGCCAGTTATGCCATGGCGCGCGAGGCGCGCGAACGGATCAAGGCCGGAGAGCTGGGTAAACTGCGGATGGTCCAATTGGAATACGCCTCCGGAAGCCGGACCAGGCTGGTCGAGGCGGAAGGCGATACCAAGGCGCAGTGGCGCATGAATCCGCAAATCGCCGGCCCGTCTTCGGTCCTGGGCGATATCGGCACTCATGCCCACCAACTTGCACGGTTCATCACCGGCCTGGAACTGGAAGCCGTATCCGCCGACATCCAGATCATGGTGCCGGGGCGGACCGGCGACGACAACGCCAATGTGAATCTGCGCTTCGAGGGCGGTGTCCGCGGACAACTCTGGGCCAGTTACGTCGCGGCCGGCTTCGGCAACGGTTTGCGCGTCCGCGTATTCGGCGATCGCGGTAGTTTGGAATGGCTGCAGGAACGGCCCGACGAGCTATGGATCCGGCCGGATTCCGAGCCCCAGCGGCTGTTGCGGCGCGGCGAAGCCTGGCTGAGCGAGGCCGCGCGCCGCGCCAGCAGAATGAAAATCGGCCATCCGCAGGGCATCCTGGAAGCCTTCGCCAATTTCTACGGCGATGTCGCGGCGGCCATTCATGACAAGGACTCCGGACACGATACCGGGGGCCGGCAACCGGACTTCGCCACCGCCCGCGACGGCGTTCTCGGCATGAAATTCGTCGAGGCGGCGGTGGAATCGAATGCGGACAACGGTGGCTGGGTCGATGCGACGGTCGATTTCGCGGCGATCGAACGAAGCGCATGATAAAATTGGCGCTTATCGGGGCCGGCGTGATCGGCCGAATCCACGCCCGCAATATCAGTCACAGCACCACCTGTTCTCTCGCCCATGTGGTCGATGTCGATCGCGGGCGCGCCAGCGAACTTTGCCGCTCGTTCGGCGGCCGCGCCGACGATTCGGTCGACCGCGCCCTATCGGACGACACGGTCGATGCGGTTATCATCGCGTCGTCCACGGATGCTCACAAAGGCCATGTTCTGGCCGCCGCGCGGGCCGGAAAAGCGATCCTCTGCGAAAAGCCGATCGCCGATTCGCTCGACGATGCCCGGCATTGCGTCGAGGAAATCGAACGGGCCGGCGTGATCGCCGCGATGGGGTTCAATCGCCGGCTCGATGCGGCCCATCGGGACCTGCACGACCGGCTGTCGGCCGGCGACATCGGCAAAATCGAAATGCTGCGGCTGGTGTCCCGCAGTGCCGCCCCGCCGCGGCCCGAGACGGCGGCGCATTCGGGTGGCATGATCCGGGAAAAGGGCGCGCATTTTTTCGATCTGGCCTGCTGGCTGGCCGGTTCCGACCCGGTAGAGGCCACCGCCATGGGCGGCTGTCTGATCGATCCGCGGTTCGCCGATTTCGACGACGTCGATACCGCCATCGTGACGCTTCGGTTGGAGAGCGGGAGCTTGGCCGGGTTCGATTTCGGCCGGCGCACCGCCTATGGCGTCGATGAGCTGATCGAGGTGTTCGGAAGTGACGGGCTGCTGCTCGCCGACCGGCAGCCGGTGCCGGGAGCGATTCAGCGCGCTGGCGCGCGCCTTTCGGCGCCAGGCCTCGACCACGACTGGTACCAACGGTTCGCCCCGACTTATGTCGACGAATTGGCGGCCTTCGCCGCCGCGGTCCGCGGCGAGGCGGAAGTGCACGCCTCCATGACCGATGGCCTGCGGGCGCAAGCCATCGCCGAGGCGGCGATCGTTGCGCTTCGGGAACGGCGCACGGTGGCGATCGCCCCGGCCTGGCGGTAAAGGGGATGTTGCCAAGCGGCACCGGCGCCATCGACAATCCGCGCTAAAGGATTGCCGTGGTTTTCCGATTCAACGGCAATTTGATGCATCAATTTCACTGATTGATGTATTTTCTGCTCGATTCCGGATTGCGGAATGCATGGCAATCGAGATTTCGATGTTCATTATTCAGTTCTTCGGGAAATATGAATCAAAGAAATTGCGCGGCCCGGCGGGGCGCAGCCCGGCGGGGCGCGGCCCAGCGGGCGGTGCAACCGGGAAACTCAAATGAAAAATGTCGGCGTAATTGGCCTGGGAGACATGGGTTCTGGGTTGGCGAAAAACCTTATCGAGGCGGGTTTCACCGTGCGGGGATGCGACCTCAGTGAAAAACGAATAGCCGCGTTTCAGGCCTTGGGCGGCGAGCCCCTCCCGTCGGCCGCGGACGTCGGCGCCCAATCCGATGCGGTCTTTGTCATGGTCATGACGGGTGACCAGGCCAAGGCCGTCATTCTCGGTGACGGACTGGCCGCCACCATGAAACCCGGCGGCGTGGTTCTGCTAACGGCGACGATCAAGGCCTCCGAGGCCCGTGAAATAGGCGCCGCGCTGGACGGCACCGGTATCGAGCTCATCGATTCTCCGGTCAGTGGCGGCTTTCCCGGCGCGCAATCGGGAACCTTGACCATGATGGCGGCGGGAAGCGACACGGCGCTGGCGCAAGTCCGTCCGGTCATGGAGGCGGTCGGCAAGAATATCCACCGGGTCGGCGCCGAGGCCGGCATGGGCCAAACCGTCAAAGCCTGCCTGCAATCGCTGATTGGCTCGATCTTCACGGCTACCTGCGAGGCCTCCGCGCTGGCGGCGAAAGCCGGCGTCAAGGGACAGGTGCTGTACGACGTGTTCAGCACCTCCGGAGCCGGTTGCGGTGTTGCCAACACGGCGCTTTCGAACATCATCGACCGCCAGTTCGTCGGCACCGGCAGCCACATCTCGACGATGTACAAGGACCTGACCATCGCGATGGACATGGCCCGCGACCTCGGCGTGCCGCTGTTCACCGCGGCAACGGCGATGCAGCTGTTTCAAGCCGGTAAGACCAAGCATCCCGAGGCCGACAACTGGGTCGTCGCAAGGGTCATGGAAGACATCGTCGGCGCCGAGCTGGCGCGCTAAACGGAGCGAATATCGATGAAACTAGGCGTCATTACCGACGGCATCAGCCGCGACTTGGAGCATGCACTGACCGTTATGGACGAGTTCGGCCTTAAATATGCCGAACTACAGTTCCTTTGGGACAAGGAGGTCGGCGACCTGGACACCGGGGAGCGCAAGCGGGCGCTGGAGCTGGTCACGAAACACGGCAAGAAGGTGTCGTGCATCTCGCGTCATGTTTTCGGCGGCATACCGATGAGCACCAAAGCCGGCGACCCGCTGCACACCAAGCACATGGACGGCCTCAAGCGCTGCATCGAGATGGCGCACGAGTTCGCCTCCCCATTGGTGCGGATCATGAGCGGCAAGAAGGAGATGATCCTGTGGGGCGCCCATGGCGCCGAGGCGTGGAATGTCGCCAAGGGCGCCTGGGACGCCCTGCCGCCGCTGATCGCCCCCGCCGTCGAGCTCGCCAAGTCCGAGGGGGTCGTCCTGGTGGTCGAGACCGGCAATGGCACCATGATCAATTCCTGCTGGACCGGACGCAAGCTGATCGACGATCTTGGCGCCAAGGACACGCTGAAGATCCTCTGGGACCCGGCCAACAATTGCTGGGCGCACGAGACTGCCTACCCCGACGGCTACGACACCATGAAGGGCGGTTATCTCGGCCACGTCCACATCAAGGACGTGCAGGCCGACACGCCGAAAGCGTTCCTCGAAGTCCGTCCCATGGGCGAGGGCCAACTCGCGGATCAGTTTCAGCCGATGGCCGATGCCCTGCGCGCCGACGGCTATGACGGCGCGATCTCGTTTGAAAGCGTCTACCATCCCGGAGACGGAGATTTCGAGGCCGGTTTCAGGACCTGCATCGGCAAGTTCAAGGAGCATTACGGCTGATCGGCGCGCGCCCGATTGCCCTGTCCCATCCCTAAATTCGACCCAGACCCGATCGCCAACGACCGCTTGTGGGCGTTAATTGCCGGCACCCCGTCGCGCGAGACTTGAATGGGAGATGAGGCGGCGGAAGCCTGGCTGGTCGAGGTGCCCTGTGGCCCTCCTAGGCCGGACCGGGGTTTCGGCAATCCGCCCGCCCGTGTATTACTCGCGCAGGCGGCGCGATTGGAATCCGGGAAGCAAGTAATCCGATGACCGAGATACACCAGAGCAACCGTTACGAGGGCGGCGACCTGGTGGTCGAGTCGCTCAAGAATCTGGGCGTCGGGCAAATCTTTTCGGTCTCGGGCGGGGCCATCAATTCGGTTTATCGCGCCGCCGCCCACGATCTGCCGCTCGTCCACACCCGCCACGAGGCCGCCGCCGGCTTCATGGCCGAGGCGGTGGCGCGTCAGACCGGGGTACCCGGGGTCGCCGCGGTGACCGTGGGACCGGGCCTCACCAACACCGTCACCCCGGCCTTCGTCGCCGGTCGTGCGGGGACGCCGCTGCTGATCCTCGGCGGCCAGGTGCCGACCCCGATGTTCGACCGCGGCGCGGTCCTGGCCGGCAATCACCTAGAGATCATGGCGCCGGTCACCAAGTGGTCGGCGCGGGTGCTGCAGACCGAGCGCATCCCCGAGTACATCGAGGCGGCCTGGCGCCACATGCTGACCGGGCGTCCGGGTCCGGTGTTCCTCGAAGTGCCCTCCGACGTGCTCGCCGCCCAGGTCGCCCGCGTGCCGCCCGCGCAGTACCAAGTGCCGCGCCCGGGC
>CAXMQD010000252.1:0-2291 GCA_964194965.1 uncultured Acidimicrobiia bacterium
GAGCCGGCCACTTGTCACCCAGGGTGTCACTCCAACAAAAGGAAAGGGCCAGAATCGCTGGCCCAAAATACTCGTAAGTTATTGGAAAAATTGGGGTGGCTGACCGGGATTGAACCGGCGACCTCCTGGACCACAACCAGGCGCTCTAACCAACTGAGCTACAGCCACCATCGAGAATTCGCGGCGCCGGCGCCGCGACGAAGCGGTTCGACCCCGCTCCGGGCCCCGTTAAATCACTCGCGCCAAAGCGCGTCAAGCACGCCCCGCGCGGCTTGCCGCTAGGGTCTCCCGCAGCGTAAGATTCGGCCGGGGAGATACTAAGGATCATTGGTATAACATGTTGAAGCTTGCCGCGGCCATGGGCCGCCTTGGCACCGAAAGTGCCTTCGAAGTCCTGGCCCGCGCGAAGGCCTTGGAAGCCCAGGGCCGCTCGATCATCAATCTCGGTATTGGTCAGCCGGATTTTCCGACCCCGGAGCATATCGTCGAGGCCGCCATCAAGGCACTGAAGGACGGCCACCACGGCTACACACCGGCCAACGGCATTCCGGAGCTGCGCCAAGCAGTCGCCGCCGACATCGACCGGCGCCTCGCGGTCGCGGTCGACCCGGACGACGTGGTGATCGTGCCCGGTGGCAAGGTGACCATGTTTTTCGCCGTGCTCTGCTTCGGCGAGCCAGGCGCGGAGATCATCTATCCGAACCCCGGCTTCCCGATCTACGAATCGATCATCGCCTACAGCGGCGCGACCCCGGTGGCGGTGCCGCTTCTGGAGCGGAACGGCTTCGCGTTTTCCGCCGAGGACGTGCTGTCGCGCATCACGCCGGCGACACGCTTGATCATCCTCAACACGCCGGCCAATCCGACCGGTGGCGTGACCCCACGGGCGGAGGTCGACAAGCTGGCCGCGGGGCTCGCGCGTCATCCCCAGGTCGCCGTGATGTCCGACGAGATCTACAGCCAGATGCTGTTCGACGGGCGCGAACACGCGAGCCTGCTGCACTATCCGGAGCTCCGCGACCGATTGATCATGCTCGACGGCTGGTCCAAGACCTACGCCATGACCGGCTGGCGCCTGGGTTACGCGGTCTGGCCCCGAGAGCTGGTCGAGAGCGTGACGCGGCTGGCGATCAACTGCCATTCCTGCGTGAATGCGCCGGCCCAGTACGCCGGCATCGCCGCGCTCACCGGCCCGCAGCAGCCGGTGCGCCACATGGTCGCCGCCTTCGAGGCCCGCCGGCGCGTGGTGATCAAGGAACTGAACGCCCTGCCCGGCGTGTCCTGCGTCGAACCCGGCGGCGCCTTTTACGCCTTTCCCAACATCACCGGGACCGGAATTTCGGCCAAGGAGCTGGAGACCAGGTTGCTCGAGGAAGCCGGGGTGGCGAGCGTCGCCGGCACCTCTTTCGGGGCCCACGGCGAAGGCTTTCTGCGCATCTCCTACGCCAACTCGGTGGACAACATCCGCGAGGCCATGGGCCGCATCCGGGCCTGGCTCGAGAACCGGGCGGCGGCCTAGCCCGACACGCCGGTTTGCCGCGACCTTGGGCACGCTGCCTAATTTATAGGCATCACCGGAACCGATCGACTCCTCGGACTTTAATAAGTTTCCCTATCTAACAGGGACTTAACGTGAAATCCGCGGCGGCCCACTGTTGGCACGATCCCTGCGATAGGGAGAGCAGCGGCCGCCTTTCGGGGTGTGCCGCCACCCACTCATGAGTCCACATCCGGGAAGAACGGCGCGCCATGAAAAAAATCGAAGCGATCATCAAACCCTTCAAGCTCGACGAGGTGAAGGAGGCCCTTCACGAGGTCGGCATCAAGGGCATCACCGTGACCGAAGCCAAGGGCTTCGGCCGTCAGAAAGGCCACACCGAATTGTACCGCGGCGCCGAGTACGTCGTCGACTTCCTGCCCAAGGTCAAGGTCGAGGTGGTGCTCGAAGACAATCTGGTCGAACGCGCCATCGAGGCGATCCAGCAGGCCGCCCACACCGGGCGCATCGGCGACGGCAAGATCTTCGTCAGCGGGATCGACGAGGCGATTCGCATCCGCACCGGCGAGCGCGGCGCGGAAGCCGTCTAGCGGTTTCCAGCCGCCCGGCGCCGGTTCGGGCGGCGGCGACCCGGCACCGGCGCCCGCCGCGTAATCCAAATATTCAGCACAGGGAACCCAGAGCCATGTCCGATCCGCAGAAGATTTTTGAGATGATCAAGGAGAACGACGTTCAGTACGTTGACTACCGCTTCACCGACCCGCGCGGCAAGTGGCAGCATTTGGCGATGCAC
>CAXMQD010000253.1:0-8155 GCA_964194965.1 uncultured Acidimicrobiia bacterium
GGCTGTGCGAGCCCGACAACAGCTACCACTATCGGGGCATCGGCGCGCCGGAGAATTTGGCCGCGATCCGCCACGCCGATGCCGAGTTCGGCCGTATTCTCGACCGCCGGCGGGCCTCGGGCCTGGGGGATCGCCTACAGATCGTCACCGTCTCGGATCACGGGCAGCTGACGATCGCCGGCGCGGCGCTGAACCTGCGCGCGAAGCTGACCGAGGCCGGCTTTTCGGTCGGCGAAATTCTGGGCGCGGGTGGGGAAGAGGGGGCGGAAGAGGGCGCAGACCTGACCCTCGTCCTCGGCGGCACCATCGGCATCACCCTGCGCGATTCCGACCCCGGTTTGCTCGACAGCGTCGTCTCCTGGCTCCAGGATCAGCCCTGGTGCGGGCCGCTCTTTACCCGCGACGGGCGCGGCTGCCTGACCCATCGTCAGGCCGGGCTCGATCATCCCCGGGCGCCGGACATCGTGCTGGTGCCGCGCAGCGACGCCGCCGCGAATGCGCACGGTCTGCCGGGGTCCTGCCGCCACGACTCCGACTATCCGGCCGGCGGCGGCACCCATGGCGGCCTGCATCCGATCGAGCTCAACACCTGGCTCGCGATGGCGGGCGACGCCTTCGTTGGCGACACGGTCTCCACCTTGCCGACCGGCATCGTCGACGTCCTGCCCACGGTGCTTCACCTGCTCGGCGTCGAAGCGCCGCCGGGGACCCAAGGCCGGGTGCTGCGCGAGGCCCTCGCCGCCCACGCCGAAGAACCGCTCCCGGCCGCCGTGGAGACGGTGCACTCGGCCGAAGGCCCCACCGGCCGCCGCAGCCACCTTTCGGTCAGCACCGTCGCGGGCACAAGCTACCTAAACCGAGGCTGGGTGGAGTGACGGGTGGGAGCAGGTCCTCGCTGCGCGTAACTCGCTAGAAAACCGTGAGAGTTCTCTTTACAGTAGTCACTGCGACGAAACCCTCCTGCGACGGCGTAGTGCCATGGATGACGACGACAAGAAACCCAAGGACGCGGCAGCCAAACCCGCTCGCGATGGTGCGCATGACGCGGACGCCAAGCTCCGCGAGGTGTCCGAGGAAGAACTCAGGCGAATCGTCGATGCACACAAGATTTCCTGTGAGACAGGCGGAAATAGGGGCGAAAAGGCCGACCTCTCCCTTGCCAACCTCCGCGAGGCCGACCTCCAGGCAGCCTTCCTTACGGGCGCCGATCTCCGGGGAGCCGATCTCTGCGGCGCCAACCTAGAAGAGGCCTTCCTAGACGGCGCAAACCTTCAAGGGGCCAACCTCCAGAGAGCGAACCTCTCTCGAGCCATGCTCCAAGGAGCTGACCTCCGACAAGCCAACCTCCGCGAAGCCGATCTGCAAGATGCCAAACTCGCTGGCGCCAAACTCCATATGGCCAATCTCCAAGGTGCCAACCTCGTCAGCAGCAAAATCCAGAAGGCCTACCTCCGGAAGGCCAATCTCCAGGGGGCCAACCTCCGTTCCGCCAACCTCGAAGGGACCGACCTAAGCGACGCCAACCTCCAGAGAGCCGAACTTGGCGGCGCCAACCTTCAGGATGCCGACCTGAGCTACGCTAAGTTTCAATTGGCCCAGCTCTTCGACACCAATCTCAAAGGGGCCAACCTCTTGAGGGCCGACCTCCAGGAGGCATTTCTCATCCGCGCCGACTTGCAGGGGGCCAAAGCCGCCGGAGCTAACCTGCGGGAAGCAAAACTCATCGAAGCCAATTTAGAGAACGCTAAATTTCCACTTACAGATTTCCGCAACGCCGATCTCAGCGACGCCCAGCTTTCCGATGTGATTGGCCTGCACGCCGACCAGCTGGCGGGTGCGAACCTTTCCAACGCTAAATTGTCAAACGATATAGCCGCATTCGACGGCTTGGCCCGAGTCGAGGAGATATCCCGGATCGCGCGCCCGATCTTCATCGGCCTCCTCGCGGGCTGCGTCTACTCCTGGCTGACCATCGCCACGATGACCGACGCGCGGCTGCTGACCAACTCCTCGTCGTCGCCGTTGCCGATCATCGGGACCGAGATTCCCATTGCCGGGTTCTATTGGGTGGCCCCGATCCTCCTGCTCGGCGTCTACGTCTACCTCCATCTTTACCTGCAACGGCTCTGGGAAGGGCTTGCCGACCTGCCCGCCGTGTTCCCCGACGGCAAACCGCTCAACAAGGAGGTCTACCCCTGGCTCTTGAGCGGGCTCGTGCGCGCCCATTTCAAGCTTTTGAAGGACGAGCGCACATTTTTGTCGCGCATGGAAAACTGGGCCACCATCTTCCTCGCCTGGTGGATCGTCCCCGTTACGGTGCTCGTGTTCTGGCTACGGTACCTGCCGCGCCACGATTGGTTCGGGACCGGCCTCCATGTCGCGCTGCTCATACTCTCGATCGGAAGCGCGATCCTGCTCCATCGTCACGCCGTCGGAACGCTGCGCAGAGACGTGATAGTGTTTCGCTGGCGCAGGCGCTGGCTAGACCGCAGAACCTACCAAGGCGCTGTTGCGGTTGGTCTCGGTGTAGTCTTCGTTCTCGTCTCTCTCGGCGCCATCAAGGGCGATGTGCCTCGGACAATTGGTAAGGTCGATTTGGGAGGCCCCTGGACTTGGGTGCCCACTGCCATCGATCGTGTGGGTTACAGGACCTTTGCGAACTTCCGGAAAGCGGATGTCTCGACCAAGCCCGCGACCTGGACCGGCCTCGCCGAGCTGCCCCCGGAAGAGCTTAAAGAACTCGGCAAGACTCTCGTAGAGAAGGCCAGGGCGGAGCTTGGGCAAGTGAAGGGCGCGCGGCTCGAACGTGCCGACCTGCGTCACGTCGATGCTTTTGGCGCTTTCCTCGCCAAAGCCGACCTTCCCGGCGCCAAGCTTTTGGGCGCCAACCTCTCCCGCGCCAACCTCCAGAGGGCCAACCTCCTCAGCGCCGTACTCTATGGTGCCAGGCTCCGCCAAGCCAACCTCCAGGGGGCCGACCTCCGCAACGCCAACCTCCAGATGGCCGACCTTTCCCGCGCCAACCTCCAGGGGGCTCGCCTCATTGGAGCGAACCTCCAGGGGGCTCGCCTCAATCATGCCAATCTCCGCGGCGCCGACCTGACCGAGGCAAGGAACCTCACCCGGGAGCAACTCGATGAGGCTTGCGGCGACGAGAAGACCAAACTCCCGGATGACTTGGCCGACTATCAGATGAAGGCGTGCCCATAGCCGGCGCTATCTCCGTCGAATTAAGGCGCGTAGGTCGTTCATGACTGCGTGGGCGCGCGGCCGGGACTTGCCGCAGGGCGGTTGATCTCAGGGATGGAGTTCTTCACGTCCAGAAAGTCACTCCCGCGAAAGCGGGAGTCCAGATGCTGCGGTGGATTCCCGCTTTCGCGGGAATGACATGAGGCCCCCACCCCTAAATCGCGCCGCTCTTCCGCAACAGTTCCGCCACGGCTTCCGCCAGCTTGCGGTAGCCTTGGGCGTTGGGGTGGATGGCGTCGCTCTTGAGGTTGGGCTGCTTGAGGATGGCGGGCAGGGCCGCGCCGTCGTAGGGGAGGTCGAGTTCCTCGGCCAGTTGCTCGTAGAACTCGGCGCTGCGGCCGAAGATCAAGCCCAGGTCGGGCACGCCGATCACGACCACGGCGACCTCCCGGTCTTGGGCCAGGTGGACCATGGCGCGCAGGTTGGCCGCGATGCGCTGCTGCGGTGTCCGCCGTAACAAATCGTTGCCGCCGTGGATCAGGATCAGCAGGTCCGGGGCGGTGGCTTGCAGCACCCCGGGCAGGCGCGCCAGGCCCTCGGCCGTGACCTCGCCCGGAACCCCGGCGCGCACCACCCGGCGTCCGATCAGGCCTTGGAGGACCGCCGGGTAGCTCTCCGCCGCGCGCGCGCCGGTCCCGTGGGTGAGGCTGTCGCCGAAGGCCAGGACCACGCCGCCGGCCGGCAGCTTGGCCAGCTTCGGCGGCCCGGAATCGCAGGCCGCGAGCAACAGCAATGAGAGTGCGAGCGCGAGCGCGGACCGGGAGGTCACCACGGGCCTCGGCCCCTCACGCCTCCAGTTCGCACCAGATCGGGGTGTGATCGGAGGGTTTTTCCCGGCCGCGCGGCTTGCGGTCGATTTCGCAGGCGGCCAGGCGGTCGGCGGCCTGGGGCGAGAGCAGCAGGTGATCGATGCGCAAGCCCCGGTCGGCGCTCCAGGCGATGCTCTGGTAGTCCCAATAGGTGTAGGCGCTGGGTTCCCGGTGCAGCGCCCGGAAGGCGTCGGTCAGGCCCAGGTTCACCAGCGCCCGGAAGGCGCGCCGGGTGTCCAGCTTGTAGAGCGCGTCCTCGGTCCAGCGGGGCGGGTCGTAGACGTCCTCGGGCGCCGGGATCGCGTTGTAGTCGCCGCCCAGCACCACCGGCCGCTCGCTGGCGAGCAGCGCTCGTGTATGGTCGCGCAGGCGCGCCATCCAGCGCAGCTTGTAGGGATACTTCTCGCTGTCCACCGGATTGCCGTTGGGCAGATAGATGGCGCCGACGCGCAGGCCGAAGGTGGTGCCTTCGACGTAGCGCGCCTGTTCGTCCTCGGGCTCGCCGGGCAACCGCTCGACCACGTCCTCGATCGGTTCGCGAGAGAGAATGGCGACCCCGTTGTAGCTCTTCTGGCCGACCACCACAGCGTGATAGCCGGCAGCCTCGATTTCCAGGCGCGGGAAGTTCTCCGCCACGCCCTTGAGCTCTTGGAGCAGGACCACGTCGGGAGCGGCCTCGGCCAGCCAGAGCAGCACGTTGGGCAGCCGCGCCTTGATCGAATTCACGTTCCAGGTGGCGATCTTGACCATACGTCGCGCCCGTTCCCACAATAACAAAAGGCCCGCCTTCGGGACGGGCCACCAAGCCTACCAGCTTTGACCGGCCGATTCAGATCGAAAACGACGAGCCGCAGCCGCAGGAGGAGGCGGCATTGGGATTCTTGATCTGGAACGAGGCGCCGACCAGGTCCTCGACGTAGTCGACCTCGGAGCCGGTCAGGAGTTCGAGCGAGGCCTCGTCGACCACCGCGGTCACCCCGTCGCGCTCGAAGGTGCGGTCGTCCGGGTTGACCGTATCGTCGAAGGAGAAGCCATATTGGAAGCCGGAGCAGCCGCCGCCGCTGACCGCGACCCGCAGCATCAAGCCGTCCTGGGCCTCGTGCGCGATCATCCAGGCGATCCGCCTGGCGGCATTGGCGCTGAGGCTGATCGCGGCCCGCTCGACAGTATCCACCGAATCGCTCATGATTCCCGCCTTCTTGGTTCCAAGCCGGCAGTATAGCATGGATTCCGCCGGCCCCGTCTATTTGGGGATGGATTTGCCCGGTTCAACGCCCGTCCGGCCGCCAGACGGCCGCTCCGACGCCGCGCCGATCACGGGCGGCTGGGAGCCCTTTCGTCCGGTCCCGGCCCGGCTCGCGCCCTATGCCAGCCATCCCGGGGAGAGCCGCGGCCGCCGGGTCCCCGAGCCCGAAAGCCCGACCCGTAGCGGTTATCAGCGCGACCGCGACCGGGTCGTGCATTCGGTGGCGTTCCGGCGGCTCAAGCACAAGACCCAGGTTTTCATCGCCCACGAGGCCGACCACTACCGGACCCGGCTGACCCATTCCCTCGAGGTCGCCCAGATCGCCCGCAGCATCGCGCGGGTGCTTGGCCTCAACGAGGACTTGGCCGAGGCTTTGGCGCTGGCCCACGACCTGGGTCATCCGCCCTTCGGCCACGCCGGCGAGGACGTGCTGGCGGCCGGAATGGCGCCGTACGGCGGCTTCGACCACAACGAGCAGACCTTCCGCATCCTGACCCGGCTCGAAAATAACTACGCGGATTTCGATGGGCTCAACTTGACCTGGGAGACCCTGGAAGGCGTGGTCAAGCATAACGGGCCACTGACCGGCCCCTTTGCGGCCGGCGGGAAACGGCCCGGTTCGGATGAAGCGGTCCCGTCGAGCATCGCCGCCTACTGCCGCGAGGTCGATCTGGAGCTGGATCGCTTTCCCGGCGCCGAGGCCCAGGTCGCCGGGCTCGCCGACGACATCGCCTACAACAGCCACGATATCGACGATGGCCTGCGCGCCGGCCTGTTCACGGTCGAGGATTTGGCGTCGCTGCCGCTGGTCGGACCGGTGTTCGCGGAGGTCGCGGCGCGCTATCCCGGAATCGAGCCCTCGCGCCTGATTCACGAAGCGGTGCGCCGCCTGATCGACCTCATGGTCACCGACTTGTTGGCGGAGACCCACCGCCGGCTGCGCGCGGCGGCACCGGAAAGCGCGGCGGCCCTGCGCCTGCTGGACGCACCGGTGGTTGCCTTTTCCGAGCCGATGCGTCAGAACGACCGCGCCTTGCGGGAGTTCCTGTTCAAGCATATGTACCGCCACGAGCGCATCGTCCGCATGACCGCGGAAGCGCACGAGGTGGTGCGCGACCTTTTTGCGAACTACATGGAGCGGCCCGAACATCTGCCCGCGCAATGGCAACCCCGCGCGGCGGAGTCGGAAAGCACGGCCCGGGCGCGGCTGGTCGCCGACTACATCGCCGGCATGACTGACCGCTTCGCCCAGGAGGAACACGGCAAACTGCTGGGCCGTGACAGAACGAATTGACGAATGCCTAGGCACCACTCAACCACAGCCGATTAGCTCAAACCGGACCGATGAACCCGTTTCAAGACTTGCGCGCCATCGTTATCGCCGAACTCGACGCGCTCGCGCGCGACGGCGTGTTGCCCGACGGGCTCGACACCGCGCGGGTCGCCGTCGAGCCGCCGCGCGATTCGAGCCACGGCGACATCGCGACCAACGCCGCCATGGTGCTGGCCAAGCCCGCGGGCATGAAACCGCGCGACCTGGCCACGGCGCTGGCCAACCGGCTCGGCGCGCGCGAGATGGTCACCGAGGCCGCGGTCGCCGGGCCCGGGTTCATCAACCTGCGCATCGCGGCGGAATTCTGGCAGGACTGCCTGGCCGGCCTGCTGCGCGCCGGCGCCGACTATGGCCGCGGCGAGGTGGGTGCCGGGGTGAAGGTCAATGTCGAGTACGTTTCGGTCAACCCGACTGGGCCGCTCCATGTCGGTCATGCGCGCGGCGCCGTGTTCGGCGATGCCCTTGCCGCGCTGCTCGAACGGGCCGGTTTCGATGTCACCCGCGAGTACTACATCAACGACGCCGGCGCCCAAGTCGACAAACTTGCTTACGCAACTTACTGGCGCTACCTCGAAGCGCTCGGCGACGCAATTTCAGAAGAGGTTATCGAGGGTTTTCTAGCGGATACCGATCTGGAGTATCGGGGCGATTACCTGGTTCCCGTTGGCGAAGCGCTGGTTAGGAAATTCGGTACAAAATTCGTCGATGCCGCATCGGACGAATGGCTACCTGTCGTGCGCGATTTCACCATTGGCATGCTGATGGAGATGATCCGCGACGACCTCGCCGCGCTCGGCGTGCATCAGGAGGTGTTTTCCACCGAGAGCGCGCTGGTCGCCGCCGGCCGGGTCGAGGCGGCGGTGGCACTGCTCGAACGCAACGGCCTGATCTACACCGGCGTACTCGAGCCGCCCAAGGGCAAGAAGCCCGACGACTGGGAGCCTCGGCCGCAGACACTGTTTCGTTCCAGCAATTTCGGCGACGACGTCGATCGCCCGCTCAAGAAATCAGATGGTAGCTGGACCTATTTCGCCCCCGATATCGCCTATCACCTCGACAAGATCGAGCGTGGCGCGGCGGTGCTGATCGACGTCTGGGGCGCCGATCACGGCGGCTACGTCAAGCGCATGAAGGCGGCGGTCAAGGCGCTGTCGGGCGGTGAGGTCGAACTCGACGTCAAGCTATGCCAGATGGTCAAGCTGCTGCGCGCCGGCGAGCCGGTGAAGATGTCCAAACGCGCGGGCACCTTCGTCACCCTGCGCGAGGTCATCGACGAGGTCGGCAAGGATGTCGTACGATTCATCATGCTGACCCGCAAGAACGATGCCGCGCTGGAGTTCGATCTCGCCAAGGTCCTGGAGCAGAGCCGCGACAACCCGGTATTCTACGTTCAGTACGCTCACGCCCGCTGCCGTTCGGTGCTGCGCCACGCGGAAGAGGCCTTCTCTGGGGTGTCTCAGGACCCCGAGGCACTGGCGGCCGGCCCGCTGGCCCGCTTGACGGACTCCGGCGAGCTTG
>CAXMQD010000254.1:0-3418 GCA_964194965.1 uncultured Acidimicrobiia bacterium
GCCGGGCCAGAACGGCTTGCGGTCGCGGCCCCGGGCCTTGCCGAGCGCCGCCTGGACCACGGCCACATCGTGGCGTTTGTTCTCGGCGCCCTGGCCGACCGAGCCATCCAATTTGGGCATGAAACTCTCCCCACGTTTGCAATCTAAGGGACATGAGGCGAGGTTATATGGGAACAAAATCTTTGTCAACGGGGCTTCCGTTGGAAAACGTCATTTTTTTCAGGCGTAGGGCCGGGGGATCATTCCTAGTGTCGCCTTTTGGCACCCCCCTGAAAGGCGCGAATCCCTGGCAGTAGCGGGACTGCCCGCGTTCGTGGGCGAAATACCAAAGGGCGTGAATTATGACCTCTAGAGACGGCTTCCCGAGGCGTTCACCCGGGAACCCATCGCCCGCGGCCCCCTTCCGGCCCGGCGCAAGGCGGGCGCGATCTCTAGGGGTCTTCATCACCGAACCTTGGTATATAGTGGGCGCCATGGCCAAGGACGACATCGCCGCGCCGCGCCGCGCCGGAGCAAGCTCCCGCAAGGTCGGCGGGCGCTGCCCGATTTGCGAGGCGTCGGCCACGCGCCGGTTCCGGCCGTTCTGTTCCAAGCGCTGCCAGGACGTCGACCTGGGCCGCTGGCTGCGCGGCAACTACCGGGTCCCGACCGAGGAAGCGCCCGGGGACGGCGAACCCGGCGCGGCCGAGAGCGACGACGACGACAGCCCTTATGGTGGCCATGGCTAGAGCATTGTGCCTGCTGGTTGCGGCCGGGCTGTGGTTCGCGGCTCCGCCGGCGCTGGCTTTCGACGCCAAAGTGCTCGACTCGGTGGTCAGTGTGCTGCCGCTGTGGCCCGGCCAGGAACGCGGCGGCCAACCCCAGGTGCCGCCGGGCACGGCGCCCGAGGGCACCGCGACCGCGATTCGGGACGGCGGCTATCTGGTGACCGCGCTGCACGTGGTCGCGCGCGCGACCGCGATCACCGTGCGCCTGCCTGACGGCCGCGAGATCCCGGCCGAGCTGATCGGCCGCGACCCGGCCACGGACCTCGCCGTACTCAAGGTGGCGGCCGTGCTGCCGCCGCTGCTGGAGGCGCCGGAGCCAGCCCTGGGCGCGCCGGTCTGTGCGGTCGGCAACCAATTCGGGCTCGACCTCTCGGTGACCTGCGGCGTGGTCTCGGCGCTGCACCGCTCCGGCACCGGCTTCAACCCGATCGAAGACTTCGTGCAGACCGACGCGAGCGTCAACCCGGGCGCCTCGGGCGGGCCGCTGGTCGACGCGCAAGGGCGCCTGGTGGGCGTGCTCTCGGCGATCTTCACCAAGGACGCCGACGCCGATATCGGGATCAACTTCGCCGCCTCCGTGGCCTTGGTGCGGCGGGTGACCGACGACCTGATCGACCACGGCCGGGTCATTCGCGCCCGCTCCGGCCTGCGGGTCGCCGATTTGGAACTCGCGGAACGGGCCCGCCTGGTCGGCGCGCGCGTGCTCTCGGTGGTCCCCGGCGGCGCGGCGGAAGCGGCCGGGCTGGCGGCCGGCGACGTGATCCTGCGCGTCGGCGCGCGCCAGATCCGCAGGGCGAGCGACGTGGTCAGCGCCCTGCAGCTCTATCGTCCCGGCGAACGGGTCGCCCTATCCGTCATGCGCACGGGCGCCGAGAGGGAACTCGAGGTCGAGCTGCCCAAATGAACCGCCCATTGCGCCTCGCCGCCGTCGTCGTGGCGCTGGCTCTGCAGGGTTGGAGCCAGGTCCGAGCCCAAGATTCAGATTGTACCGCGCCGGCGCCGGTCTGTGCGGCGCGTGCCGCGGTCTTCGCGATCGGCAGCGCATTCGATCCCATGGCGAGCGCGATCAGGATTGGCCCGGATCTGTTGGTCACCAATCGCCACGTCATGGCCGACGCGAGCCGCGCCGAGGTTCGTCTGCCCGGCGGCGGTTCGCTCGGCGCCCAGGTGGTGCCGAGCGGTTATGCCGGCGATCTCGTCCTGCTGCGTGCCGAGGGCCTGGGCGAAGGCCCGATCTTGGACCGCGGCCCGGTCCCGGGTGGTGGTGGCACCGATTCCGGCCCGGGGCCCGAAGCCACGCTCTACGCCATCGGCCTGAACATTGCGAGCCGGCGGGTCCGGGCTTTCGCGCCCGGGCGCCTGATTCTAGCTCCCGCGCCCGGCCACGCGCTCGCGCGGCTCTATCATTCGGCCGACAGCCGGCCGGGCACCAGCGGCGGCGCGCTGGTCGATGACGCGGGCCGGCTGGTCGGGATCGTCGCCTCGGGTGGGGAGGGCCACAACGAGGCGATCCCCGCCGCGGCGCTCGAGGTGCTGCTGGCCGAACGCGGGCCGGCCTACGCCGCGGTCACCCGCGCGCGCGGCGCCGCGACCCGGGCCTGTATCGAGGCGCTGGAGCGCGCTGCCCGCAGCCCCGCGCGTCCGCTCGAGTCCTTGGCGGAATCCTTGGAATTAGACTGTCCGGAGAGCGGCAACCGCCAGCTCGTGGACCTCGCCGCCCAGGCCTTCGGCCGCGCGGGCCGTCACGGCCGCGCCATCGCGTTGTTCGAGCGGGCGCTGGCCGAGGACCCGAACGCGATCAACGCCCGTATCGGCCTCGCGGTCACCTTGCAACTGGCCCGGCACTACGACGCGGCGGCGCCTCATCTGGCCTGGCTGCTGGACGTTCTGCCGGACAATCTTCAGGTCCTGCGCATGGCGACGCTCAGCGGCAAGTTGGGCGGGGATGCGGCGTTGGGAGCCCGCGCGCTCGCCCTGATCGAAATCCATCACCCGCTGATCGCGCCCTCGGCGCGCAAATTCCTGAACGACCCCGCGGCGGTGCCCGCCCGGCGCCCGGCGCCGCCGCGGTGAGGGGCCGCAGCGGTAAGGGGCCGCAAGGGGGGGGCGATGGGGCATAAGACTGGACAGTCCGGGCCACTTTGCCTATACACGCTCCGCGCCCCGAATTGGCCGCCCCCGATTTGGCTGCCAAGGTCCTATCCTATTCGACCGAAACGATCGTATTCGGGGGGCGTCGCACCAAGGACGCCCGCCAGGTCCGCCTGCCAGGTCCGCCTGCCAGGTTCGCCCGCCAGGTCCGTGCCGGATGCCCAGGTAGCTCAGTTGGTAGAGCACATGACTGAAAATCATGGTGTCGGTGGTTCGATTCCGCCCCTGGGCACCACCTGCCCCGTGAAAATCTCCCAGTATCCCTGGTTTTCTTATTGATCTTGTTTCGATAGGGTTCCATTATGGTGCCATGGTCGAGGTCAAAATCCCATATGTGGTTCGTCGCGGGAACTCCTGGCGCTATCGCCGCAGGCCGCCGCCAGATGTGCTCGACAAACTTCTCGATGGCAAGGATAGCTGGATCAAGACGTGGCGACCCGGTACGCCTCTGGCCGATGTCGAGAAGGAGGCCCGTAAGCTATGCGCCCAGCACGATCAGG
>CAXMQD010000255.1:0-1585 GCA_964194965.1 uncultured Acidimicrobiia bacterium
TTCTCCGCCTCCAGCGCCGCCATGCAGCCCATGCCGGCCGCGGTAACCGCCTGGCGGAACACCTTGTCCTTGACGTCGCCGGCGGCGAACACGCCGAGCACGTTGGTCGCGGTCGAATCCGGCCGGGCCAGGATGTAGCCCTCGCCGTCCATGTCGAGCTGACCCTTGAACAACTGCGTCGCCGGATCGTGGCCGATGGCGACGAAGATGCCGTCGAGACCGAGCTCGCGCACCGCGCCGGTCTTGACGTTCTTGACCCGGAGGCCGGTCACGCCCGGCGGCTCGCCGGCGCCCAGCACTTCCTCGGCCACGTGGTCCCAAAGCAGTTCGATCTTGGGATTGGCGAACAGCCGGTCCTGCAGGATCTTCTCGGCGCGCAGCGCGTCGCGCCGGTGGATCAGCGTGACCTTGGAGGCGAAGTTGGTCAGGAACATGGCCTCCTCGGCGGCGCTGTTGCCGCCGCCCACGACCGCGACGCTGCGCTCGCGGAAGAAGAAACCGTCGCAGGTGGCGCAGGCCGAGACCCCGAAACCGCGGAACTTCTCCTCGCCCGCGATGCCGAGCCAGCGCGCGCTCGCGCCGGTCGCGATGATCAGAGTATCGCCGGTATAGACGGTGCCCGAATCGCCGGTGCAGCGGAACGGCCGCCGCGAAAGATCGACCTCGACGATGGTATCCATGACGATCCCGGTGCCGACCTGGGCGGCTTGGGCCTGCATCTGCTCCATCAGCCAGGGCCCCTGGATCGCCTCGGCGAAACCCGGGAAGTTCTCCACGTCGGTGGTGATCGAAAGCTGCCCGCCCGGCTCCAGCCCCTGGATCAGCAGCGGCTTCAGATTGGCCCGCGCGGCATAGATGGCGGCGGTGTAGCCAGCCGGGCCGGAGCCAAGAACCAAAACCTTGCTGTGCGGTGAGTCGGACATGGGTGTCGTCTCGCTAGTGGAGGGGGCGCCAATGACCCTAGAGAGATAGTGAGAACGCGGGCCGTAAGCAAGCGGGTGGGAGTGGGTTGGGCGCCCCAAAACCCAAACATGTGGCCAAATCCGAACACCACCCTCCCCCACTTCGTCCTTGAAGACGGCTCGCGAAACGGTAACGCTGGGGCGGAATTTTTTGGAGCGAGTCATGAGCAACCATCTCACGCGGGCCGAACTTCAGGCCGGGCTGCCGCATATCCTCGGCTCGCCCGGGGACGATGGCATCCTTGAGGGGATCGTAGTGCGGCCTGGGTCTGGCCTGCGCCAGGAACCCCAAAGCTGCGAGATCAGCTCGGCGGGCGGCACCCAGGGCGATCACTGGGCCCAGGGTTGCTGGCTATCGACCGAGGACGGCAAGCCCCATCCGGACGTTCAAATCTGCATCATGAACGCGCGCAGCATCACACATATCGCGGGAACGCGGGCGCGCTGGGCGCTGGCCGGCGACAATCTTTTCGTCGACTTCGATATCCGGCCCGAGAACCTGCCGCCGGGCCAGCGGCTGCGGATCGGCACCGCGGTCATCGAAATCACCGCGATCAAACACGCCGGCTGCGCCAGCTTCGCGAAACATTACGGCCAATCCGCCGTGGTCTTCGTCAATGCGC
>CAXMQD010000256.1:0-10786 GCA_964194965.1 uncultured Acidimicrobiia bacterium
GCTTGCCGAGGCGCAGGTTGTCCTCGACCGTGCCGTGGAACAGATAGGTGTCCTGGCTGACCACGGCGAGTTGGGCGCGCAGCGCCTCGAGGCCGAGGTCGCGCAGGTCGCGCCCGCCGATTGTTACCCGGCCGCCTTGCGGATCGTAGAGCCGCAGCAGCAGGCGCAGGATGGTCGACTTGCCGGCGCCCGAAGACCCGACGACGCCGACCCGCTCGCCGGCCGCGACAGAAAAACTCAGACCCTGGTGGGCCGATTGCCGGGCGCCGGGATAGCTAAAACACACGTCCTCGAAGGCGATCGAGGGCGCGAGTTCGGCCGCGCCTTCGCCGCCGCCCGGCGCATCATCCCGGATCAACGGCGCCGCGCCGAGGATCTCGAAGATCTTCTCGGCCGCCGATTGACCCAGCATACCGTCGTGCAGCAGGATGCGCAGCTCGCGCAGCGGCCGGAACACTTCGATGCCCATCATCAAGACGATCAGCAGCGCCTCGAGGCTCATGGCCCCGGTGGTCACCCGGTGAGCGCCCAGTGCCAGCGTCGCGGCGGCGCCCACGGCGATGCCGGTGTCGGTAATGCCGCGCGATAACGAGTTGACCCCCAACAGCCACATGGTACTGCGGAACACCTCGTGGGCGCGCTCGGCGAGCAGGCGCGCGCGCGCGGCGCTCTGCCCGAAGGCCTTGAGCGTCGCCAAGCCCTGGACCGAATCCAGGAATTCGGCGGCGAAGGCGCCGTAGGCCCGGCCGCGCGCCAGGCTCGAGGCGCTGTCCCAGGCGATGAACGCCGCCGGCGCCACCAAGGTGATCAGCGCGAAGGCAACCAGAAGCGCCGCCACCGGCGGATCGAGCAGCGCCATGAAGCCGAAGATCCCGAGCGGCAGCAATGCGGCCACGATCACCTGGGGCAGGTATTGGCCGAAGTAGGTTTCGAGCTGCTCGACCCCGTCGATCGCCGAAACGATGATATCGCCGGTGCGCTCGAGACCGAAATACGCCGGCCCCAACACGATCACCTTGTCGTAGATGCGCTTGCGAATCTCGAGCTGCACCAAGGCCGCGGTTTTGTGCGCGAGCATGGTGCGCCAGTATTCGAGGCCGCCGCGCAGCACCATGATCCCGGCGATGAGTGCAAACGGCAGGGCCAGCGCCTCGGCGCTCGCGCCTTGGAACACCTTGGCCAACAGCCAGCCAAGCAGCGCCAGGCGCGCGATGCCGACCGCCGCCGAGACCAGCGCGATTGCCACCGCGCCGGCGATGCGCCAACGCTGGCCCTCGGTGAAGATCCATAGCCGCCTGTCGAAATACATGCCGCGGACTATATCCGCTGTGCCGGCTCAGCGCACGGCTAGCGCCTCGGCCGCCATCTGCTCCCGCTCATCCGGGCGCTCGCGCAGATGTCCGGACAAGCGGTGCTCGACCTTGCGGAAAGCGAACAAGACGCTGTAGGTGACGATCAGGTAGAGGATGCCGGCGGTGATGTAAATCTCGTATACCGCGAAGCTGCGCGCCACGATGACGCGCGCGATCCCGGTCAGGTCCAAAAGCGTGATGATGCTGACCAGGGAGGTCGACTGGAGCAGGAATACGACCTCGTGCGAGTAGGCCGGCAGCGCCAGGCGGAACGCCTTGGGCAGGATGATGCGCCGATACAGCAGCACGCCCGACATGCCGCAGGCGCGCGCCGCCTCGACCTCGCCGAAGGGCACGTTCCGGACCGCGCCGCGCAGGATGTACGCCGTATATGCCGCCGTGTTCAGCGTCAACGAGAGGACGGCGCAGAAATAGGGCTCGCGGAAGAACACCCAGAGCCCGGCGGCCTCCAAAGACTCCCGGAACTGGCCGCTGCCGTAGTAGATCAGGAAGATCTGAACCAGGAGCGGCGTGCCGCGGAAGTAGAACACATAGGCGCGCACCGGCGCCCAGATCAGCGGGTTCTTGGCGACGTACATGATCCCAAGCGGCACCGCCAAGCACAGCCCGATGGCGATGGAGAGCAGGGTCAACTCCACGGTCAGGATGGCGCCCTCGTATAGCTTGGGCAGGCTTCGGATGATCAGCTCGAAGTCCACGGTCTCAATCCCTCCGGATGCCGCGCCCGGCCCAGGCTTCGAGGCGCTGCTGCCCGAGCATGGAGACGATGGTGATCGCCAGGTAGAGGAGAGACGCGGCGAAGTAAAAGGTGAACGGTAGGCGCACCGCGCGCGCCCCGATGTCGGCGTTGCGCAGAAGCTCGGGCAGTTGGATCACCGAGATCAGCGAGGTGGCCTTGATCAGCACGATCCAGACGTTGCCCAGGCCCGGCAGCGCGAAGCGCCACATCTGAGGCAGCAGCACCCGCCGGGCCACCAGCAGCCGGTTCATCCCAATGGCGTGGGCCGCCTCGAGCTGGCCCCGGGGCACGGCCAGGTAAGCGCCGCGGAACACCTCGGTGGCGAAGGCGCCGTATATAAATCCGATGGTGATGGAGCCTGCGATGAAAGGATTGATGTCGATGATGATGTCGTAGCCGAATCTCTCTGCGGTATCCTGGATCAGCGTCGGCGCACCCTAGTAGACGATCAGGATCAGCAACAGCTCGGGCACGCCGCGGATGACCGTCGTGTAGACATCGGCCGCGGTGCGCGCCACCTTGCTGTGGGCCAGTTTGCCGGTCGTGCCGACCAGACCGAGCGCCAGCGCGAGCGCCATGGCGCAGACTGCCACGGCCAGAGTGATCTGAACCCCGTCCCACAGCATCCAGCCATAGCCCTTGAGATCTAGCACCTCGGTCTACTCCCGACCCTTCGCGCCTCAGAAAAACAAGAACGCCGCCGCCCACGAACCCGCGGACGGCGGCGCCCCTAGAGCTGCGTCACGACGAAACCGTTACTCGCCGAAGACGTCGAAGTCGAAGTACTTGGCGTTGATCGCCTTGTAGGTGCCGTCGGCGCGAATCTGATCGATCGCCTTGTCGAGCGCCATGCGCAACTCGTCGTCGCCCTTGCGCACCGCGATCCCGGCGCCCACGCCGTGCCACTGGGGCACGTTGAAGTCGGGGCCGACGAACTCGAAGCCCTTGCCGGCGTCGGTGTTGATGAAATCTTCCATGAGCGCGATCGAATCGGCGTGGCCCAGATCGACGCGGCCAGACACCAGATCGGCGTTGGCCTCGTCTTGAGTGGCGTAAACCCGGATATCGAGGCCCGAGAAGTTATCGCGCAGAAAATTCTCGTGGGTGGTGGCGCGCTGCACGGCGACGCTCATGCCCTTGAGCCCTTCCGGCGTCACGGTCAGGTTTTTGCCCTCGGGTGCCACGAACTTGGCCGGCGTGTTGTAGTACTTACGGGTGAAGTCGACCTTCTTCTTGCGCTCTTCGGTGATCGACATCGACGCGATGATGGCGTCGTACTTCTTGGCCAGGAGACCGGGGATCATGCCGTCCCAGGCCAAGGGGAACACGAACTCGCAGTCGAGCTTCGCCGCCGCGCAGAGCGCATTCGCGATGTCGACGTCGAAGCCGACCAGCTTGCCGCTCGGATCGATCGAGTTGAACGGCGGGTAGGCGCCCTCGACACCAATGCGGACCTTCTGGCCGGCCGAAGCGCTGCTGGCGACGAGGCCAAAGGCGGCCACGGCGAGTACGGCGGTAAATAGCTTCTTCAGGTTATGACTCCCTGTTTCGAGTGCAAATTTATTGTCGTCAAGCCTGTCGTGCATAACTGGCCTTGCTCCTAAGTCAGGTGGCTGGCCAGGAACTGGCGGAAACGTTCGGAGCGTTGGTTGGCGAAGATTTCCCTCGGCGGGCCTTCTTCCTCGATCCGGCCCTCGTGCAGGAACACGGCGTGGTTGGAAACCTCGCGCGCGAAGCCGACCTCGTGGGTGACCACGATCATGGTCCGGCCCTCCTCGGCCAAGCGCCGGATCACGCGCAAAACCTCGCCGACCAGTTCCGGGTCGAGCGCCGAGGTCGGTTCGTCGAACAGCATGACATCCGGCTCCATGGCGAGCGCCCGGGCGATCGCCGCGCGCTGCTGCTGGCCGCCGGACAGGTGAGCCGGGTAGTAGTCGAGCTTGTCGTCGAGCCCGACCTTAGTGAGCATCTGGTTGGCGCGCTCGAGAGCCTCGTCCTTGGGCACCTTGAGCACGTGGATCGGCGCTTCGACGACGTTCTGCAGCACGGTCATGTGAGACCAAAGATTGAACTGCTGGAACACCATGCCCAGGCGCGCGCGGATGCGGTCGACCTGCTCGCTGTCCTCGGGGACCGCCCTGCCGCCGCGGTCCTTGGTCATGCGGATCAGTTCGCCGCCGACGGTAACCCGGCCCGCATCCGGTATTTCGAGCAGGTTGATGCAGCGCAGGAACGTGGACTTGCCGGAGCCGCTCGACCCCAGCATGGCAATAACGTCACCCTGGTTGGCGGTCAACGACACGCCCTTCAGGACCTCGAGCGGCCCGAAGCTCTTGTGCACATCGTCGCAGACCAGCGCCGGTTGTGCGGCGTCCAAGATGGCGGCAGCATCCGCCATGGGGACTCTGTCTCCCTGCAATTTTAAGAGCCTGTTTCCAAGGCCTTAGGGAAGCAAATTAAGAGCCTTTGGCTGGGTTTCAAAGGAAAAACGGGGTGCTCGCGGCCATCGGAACCGCCGCCACCGCCCAAGCCCTCGGAATCTCTGCGGAATCGCCGAATTAGGACCCCCCGGGCAGCACCTTGCGGGCCGCCTCGAGCTGCGCCCGCTCGGGGGCCCCCTCCGGCAGCTCGCGGATCGCCGTTTCGGCGCGGGCCAGCGCGGTTTTCGCCCGATCCGCCTCGCCGAGCACGCCGTAGGCCTGGGCCAAGCGCAGCCAGCCCTGAAAGTCGCCCGGCTCCGCTTCCAGACGTTCGGCCAGGCGCGCGACCATGGAACGGATGAAGGCGGCGCGGTCCTCGGCGCTCATCGCCCCGGCCGCTTCGACGTCGGCCGCGCTCGGTCCCGGTTGCGCGCCCATCCGCGGGACGCCGCCCACCGAATCGGGGGCGACATCGGGGGCGGCCGGGATCTCCGGGGCCTCAATGCCGAGGCTGGCCGCGGCTTCCCTGATTTGCTGCGCGACCACCGGCCGCCAGGGCGCTTCGGCGGTCGACTGGCGCAGCAAACCGAGCCAGATCTCGATCGCCTCCGCCGGGCGGCCGTCCTGGGCCAGAGCCAGGCCGGCGTAGTAGCGCGCCCGCGGGTCGTTCGGGTCGTGCTCCAGGGCGGCGGCGAAGGCGTCGCGCGCCTCCGGCCCGATCGTGCCGCCGGCCTGGGCGGCCAGCATCTCGCCCAGCGCACTCTGAATATCGGCGTCGTCGAAACCCTGGGCGATGGCGCGCCGATAAACCTGAGCCGCGGCATCGAATTGCTGGAGCTGGGCGTAACTGCGCCCGAGCAGCAGCCAGCCGTCCCGGTTGTCCGGGTCCTCGGCCAGGCGTGCCGCCAGGCCCGCGGCCAGCGCTTCCATCTCCTGACCCGCGACGTTTTCCGCCGGCGCTTCCGGCACCGGACGCTCGGCGAAGGGCAGGGACGGCACGCCCAGATTCCCGAGCTGCAGGTAGAGCCCGATCGCGGCCAGGGGTATGGCGATACCGAGCGCCAGCGCCAGGCTCCAGGTCACCGCGCGGCCGATGGCGCCCGGTTTCCCCGAGCCGTCCGGCGCAGGGACCGCCGTCTCGGCCGCCGCCAGCAGGCGGTGTTCGATTTCGGCGCGCGCGGCGGCGGCCTGCTCGGCGCCGAGATTACCTTCGGTCGCCTCGCGCTCGACCTCGGCCAACTGATCGCGGTAGACATTGAGGTCGTAGGCTTGGCGTGGCGCGGCGGCGGCCGGCCGGCGCAGCAAGGGCCAGAGCAGCAAGGCGATGGCGAGCGCGGAGAGCCCCCCGGCGAGCAGCCAGAAGGTCATCGGTTTTCGGCGCCGGGTTCGTCCTGCTCCGCCTCCGCATCCAGCAGGCGTTCGAGGCGCGCGCGCTCCTCGGCGCTGAGCGGGGCCGGCGCCACGTGCGCCCGGCGCGCGCCGGAGAAGAACCGAAACACACCGAACCCGCCGAGCAGCAGGATCAACGCCGGACCGAACCACAGAGCGTAGGTGGTCAGCTTCATCGGTGGGTCGAGCAGCACGTAGTCGCCGAAGCGGGCCGCCAGGTAGTCCTTCACCTGATCGTCGCTGTCGCCGGCGACCAGGCGTTCGCGGACCAAGATGCGCAGGTCGCGCGCGAGATCGGCGCCGGACGAATCGATCGGCTCGTTCTGACACACCAGGCAGCGGATTTCCTGGGATAGCGCACGCGCACGCGCCTCGAGCACCGGGTCGTCGAGTATCTCGTCCGGTTCGACCGCCCCGGCCGGCGCCGCGATGATCGCAGCCAGGGCGAGAGCGAGCGCGAGTAGCAGCGCCCTCATTTGCCGATCCCTTGAAGCGCTTTGTTCAGCGCAGCGGCATCGATAACGCCGGTGTGGCGGTAGCGGATACGGCCCTGCGCGTCGATCAAGAAGGTCTCGGGCAGGCCGTAGACACCCCAATCGATGCCGACCCGGCCGGTGGTATCGGCGCCGATAGCGGCATAAGGGTTTCCGAGCTGGGCCAGCCAGGCGCGCGCCTCTTCGGGTTCGTTCTTGTAGTTGATGCCAACCAGCCGTATGTCCTCGCGCCTCGTCAACTCGATCAAGAACGGATGCTCGGCGCGGCAGGGCACGCACCAGGAAGCGAAGAAGTTGACCAGGGTCACCTGGCCGCCGGTCAGATCGGCGCTTTTCAGACCCGGCCCGGCCATGCCCTCGATCGGCTCCAGATCGAACTCGGGCACCGGCTGATCGATCATCACCGAGGGGATCTCGCGCGGGTCGCGATCCGATATCAGGCCCCACAGGAAATTGCCGGCGATCACGCCGAAGATCACCGCCGGGATCAGATAGAGCAGCTGCCTGCGCATGCCTGGAGCCAAGGGACGAACCCGCTCAGGCCCGCGCCGGCGCGGCCGCCGCAGGGGTCTTGCGGCGCTGGGCCGGGGCACCGACCCTGAGCCGCCGGTCGCTCAAAGAGATCAACCCGCCCAGGATCATGATCAGCGAACCGGCCCAGATCCACGGCACCATGGGCTCGTGGAAGATGCGCACGGTCCAGCCTCCTTGGCCGTCGGCATCTCCGATCACGGCATAGAGGTCGGCCATACCGGTGGTGTGGATGGCGGCCTCGGTAGTCGGCATGGCGCGAACCGGATAGAGGCGCTTCTCCGGGTCCAACAGGGTGACGAACTCACCCTCCGCGGTGGTCACCGTCAAGCGCGCCCGGTCGATCGTGTAGTTGGGGCCCTGGCCCTGCTCGACGCCTTCGAGGCGGTAGCGGTAGCCGGCCAGTTCGACCGTCTCGCCCGGGCGCAGGACCTGCACGGCCTCGTCCTTCCAGTTGCTGGCCGCGACGATACCGGCCATGGCGATGGCGAGCCCGGCGTGCGCGAGGGCCGTGCCGTGGGCTGCGCGCGGCAAGTGACGCGCCCGGTGCAGGCTGTCGGCAAGCGGCGCCCGGAACAGCTTGACCCGGCCGCCCCACTCGACGACCGAGCCGGTGAACAGCCAGGCGGCCAGGCCCATGGCCAGCACCGGCAGGATCGCGCCGCCTTGCTGGGTGTAGGCGATGAGCACCGCCAGAATCGCGGCTCCGAGCGCCAGCTTGAGCCGGCTCAGCACGCCGGCGAGGTCGGTACGCTTCCACGACATCATCGGCCCGAGCGCCATGGCGGCGATGACCGGCACCATGATCGGCACGAAGGTGCGGTTGTAGAACGGCGGGCCGACCGAGACCTTGTCGCCGGTGAAGGCCTCGAGAAACAGCGGGTAGAGCGTGCCCAGGAATACCGTGGCGCAGGCCACCGAGAGCAGCAGGTTGTTGAGCACCAGCGCGCCTTCGCGGCTGACCGGCGCGAACAACCCGCCGGGCTGGAGCGCCGGCGCGCGCACGGCGAAGAGGATCAGCGAGCCGCCGATGGTGATCCCCAGCAGCAGCAGAATGAACATGCCGCGCTCGGGATCGGTGGCGAAGGCGTGGACCGAAGACAGCAATCCCGAACGCACGATGAAGGTGCCGATCAGCGACAGCGAGAAAGTCAGGATCGCGAGCAGGATGGTCCAGGCCTTGAGCGCATTGCGGCGTTCGACCACGATCGCCGAATGCAATAGCGCGGTGCCCATCAGCCAAGGCATGAAGGAGACGTTCTCGACCGGGTCCCAGAACCACCAGCCGCCCCAGCCGAGCTCGTAGTAGGCCCACCAACTCCCGAGCACGATGCCGGCGGTCAAGAAGCACCAAGCGGCCAGCGTCCAAGGCCGTACCCAGCGCGCCCAGGCGGCATCGACCCGGCCTTCGATCAGCGCGGCGATGGCGAAGGAGAAGGCGATGGAAAAGCCGACATAACCCAGATAGAGCATGGGCGGATGGAACGCGAGGCCCGGATCCTGGAGCAGCGGGTTGAGGTCGCGGCCGTCGAGAGGCGGCGGAAACACCCGCGCAAACGGATTGGAGGTGAACAGCGAGAACGACAGGAAGCCGACCGCAATCCAGGCCTGGACCGACAGCACCCGGGCGCGCAAGGTCGGTGGCAGGTTGCGGCCGAAACCCGCGACCGCCGCGCCGAACAACGCCAAGATCAGCACCCAGAGCACCATGGAGCCCTCGTGGTTGCCCCACACGCTGGTCACCTTGTAGAGCATGGGCTGGGCCGAGTGGGAGTTGATCGCCACGTTGTGCACGGTGAAATCCGAAGTCACATAGGCGTGCATCAACGCGAAGAACGCGCCGGCGACGAAGATCAGTTGCAGAAAGGCCGCCGAGCGCCCGGCCGACATCCAGGCGATATCGCCGCGCCAGGCGCCGATCATCGGCACCACGCCTTGGACGACGGCGACGACGAGCGCCAGGACCAGCGCGAAGTGGCCGAGTTCCGGGATCATGGGGTCTCCGGGATCACTGGCCCGCCTCCCCGCCCTTCCACTGGCCGGACTTCTTAAGCGCGTCGGCGACCTCGCGCGGCATGTAGGTCTCGTCGTGTTTGGCCAGGACTTCTCGCGCCACGAACACACGGTCGGGGCCCAGCGTGCCCTCGGTGATGACACCCTGGCCCTCGCGGAACAAATCGGGCAGCAAGCCTTTGTAGGTCACGTCGATGCTGTTGGCCATATCGGTAACCCGGAAGTTCACGGTGATGCCGTCGGCCTGTCGCACGACCGAGCCCTCCTCGACCAACCCGCCCAGGCGAATCGGGCGGCCCGGGGGCGCCTCGGCGATGTTGCTAGGGTCGTAGAAGTAACTCAGGTTCTCGTCCAGCGCCGCCAGCACCAGGGCGACCGCGCCCGACAGCAGGACCATGCCGGCCAGAACCATGTAAAGCCGCCGCCGCTTGCGGGTCATGGCGCGCGCGCGCCTTGGCCGCCGCCTGGCTGGGCGATTCCCTGCTCGGCGAGCGCGCGCTCGAGCCCGCGCAGCCGACGCAGACTGCTCACCAGAAGCCAGCCCAGCACCAAGGCGCTGATGCCGAAGGCGGGCCAGACATAGGCCCCGTAGCCGCCCATGGCGAGGAAATCCTGCAGTTGATCCATGCCGTTTCTCTGATCCTCGGTTCCGCAGCTACTATATAGGGTCTCGACCCACTATCCGGCCGCGACATAAGTCCAGCCGACCTGACGCGCCACTCAGGCCGCGTCCAACACCGCATAGGTCCGGGCGCGCAGGCGCGCGGCCAACAGCTCGGATTTCACCCGCAGCAGCAGCAGCGTCACGTAGTAGAAATTGAAGCCCAGCGTCATGGCCAGGAGCGGCCACAACATGGACGGGTGGATCGCCGGGCCGCCCATGCGCAGAACGCTGGAAGGCTGGTGCAGGGTCGACCACCATTCGACCGAAAAATGGATGATCGGCACGTTGACGAAGCCGACCAGCGCCAGCACCGCCGCCGCGCGAAAGCCGCGTAGCGGGTCCTCGAAGGCGTTCATGATCGCCATGTGCCCCAGATACAGGAAGAACAGCACCAACATCGAGGTCAGGCGCGCGTCCCAAACCCACCAAGTGCCCCACATCGGCTTGCCCCAAAGCGAGCCGGTGAGCAGCGCCAGGAAGGTGAAGCCGGCACCGACCGGCGCCGAGGCCTTGGCGACCAGGTCGGCGAGCGGGTGGCGCCAAATCAGCGCGGCCGCGCTCGCCGCCGCGATCCCGGTATAGACGAACAGCGCCATCCAGGCCGAGGGCACGTGGACGTACATGATGCGCACGGACTCGCCCTGCTGGTAATCCGCCGGCGCGACGAAAAACGCGAGATAGAGGCCGACCGCGATCAGGACCGCGGTCAGCCCCGCGCACCACGGCAACAGCGCGTTGGCGAACCGAATGAAGCGGCCGGGATTGGCGAAGCGGTGCATGGTCTCAGACCTTGAAATCCGCGGTCGGCGTCCGGTAGTCCGAGCCGTCGACCCTGTGGAATAACCTAGTCATTCGAGCGCCTGCCGCAAGGCCGCGGCGGCAGCCAAGGGGGCGGTCACCAGGGCGACCAGAAATAGCGCCCCCAGGAACAAGAGATTCGCCTGGGCGCCGAATCCAGCCAGCGCGGCGTCGATCGCCCCGACCCCGAAGATCAGCACCGGTACGTTGAGCGGCAGCACCAAAAGCGGGATCAGCACCCCGCCGCGGCGTGCGCCCAATGCCAGCGCCGCGCCGATGGCGCCGATCAGGCTCAGACTCGGCGTGCCGAGCGCCATGGCCAGGATCAGGACCGGCAGGCCGGCCAGGTCCATGTTGTAGAGCAG
>CAXMQD010000257.1:0-1839 GCA_964194965.1 uncultured Acidimicrobiia bacterium
ACCACGATGACCTTGCGCGCCGGTTTGCCGGCCATGGCCCGCTGTACCCCGGGCTCGGCCAGGGCGGCCCGCTCGGCCGAGTCCTCGGCGGCGTCGCGCGGCAAAGCGACGGTGCCGCGTTTCTTGCCGTTGACCTGCACCGCAAGGGTCACCAAGTCCTCGATGGTAAGATTTGGATCGGCTTCGGGCCAGGGCTGATCGACCAGCATTTCCTCGTGACCCAGCCGCTGCCAAAGCTCTTCCGCCAGGTGCGGCATCATCGGTCCGATCAGGCGCACCAAGATCTCCAAACACTCGCGCAGGGCGGGACCCGCGCCGTCGCGCGCGCCGTCCGCGGCCGCGCCGGATATGGCGTTGCTTAGCTCATAGATGCGCGCGACCGCCCGGTTGAACCGAAACCGCTCGATGTCCTCGGTTACGGCCTGGATCGCTTTGTGCGCCGCCCGCCGCAGCTCCAAGCCCGCCGATTCCGCTCCGCCCTCCTGAATCGAGAACCCCGGCGGCGGCAAAATCTCGGTCGCCTCGGTGACCTGGCGCCAAACCCGCTGCAGAAACCGGTAAGCGCCCTCGACTCCGGCCGCGGTCCATTCCAAGTCGCGGTCCGGCGGGCTGTCGGAAATCATGAACCAGCGCGCCGTATCGGCGCCGTAGGTTTCGATAATTCGAGCGGGATCCACGGTGTTGTTCTTGGATTTGCTCATCTTCTCGGAGCGGCCGACGGTGACCGGCCGGCCATCGTCTGAAACCATGGTGCCGCCCGGGCCAGGCTCGACCTGTTCCGGCGACAGCCAGGCGCCGTCGGGGTCCCGGTAGGTTTCATGGCAGACCATGCCCTGGGTGAAAAGCCCGCCGAAGGGCTCCTCCAGATCCAGATAGTCGCAGCGCTTGAGCGCGCGGGTGAAGAAGCGCGAATAGAGCAAGTGCAGCACGGCGTGCTCGACGCCGCCGATGTACTGGTCGACCGGCAGCCAGTAGTCGACCGCCTGGCGGGTCATGGCGGTCTCGGCGCGGGGGCTGCAAAAGCGCGCGAAATACCACGACGACTCGACGAAGGTATCGAAGGTGTCGGTCTCGCGCTGGGCCGCCGTGCCGCAGGTCGGGCAATCGACGTGTTTCCAGCTCGGATGCCGCTCCAAAGCGTTACCCGCGGCGGAAATATCGATGTCCTGGGGCAGCGTGATCGGCAGTTCGGCCTCGGATACCGGCACGATACCGCAGGCCGGACAATGCACGACCGGGATTGGGCAGCCCCAATACCGTTGGCGCGAGACACCCCAGTCGCGTAGGCGATACTGCACCGTGCCGGCGCCGGCGCCCTGTTCCTCGAGCCGCGCGATCACCGCGCGCTTGGCCGCCGCGACCTCGAGGCCGTTAAGAAACTCCGAGTTATAAGCCTTGCCCGGGCCGATATAGGCCTCGGCGCCGATCTCGAAGCCGTCCGGGTCCGCGTCGGTCGGCAGCACCACGGGCAGCACCCCGAGGCCGTACTTGCGGGCAAAATCGAGGTCGCGCTGATCGTGCGCGGGACAGCCGAAGATAGCGCCACTGCCGTATTCCATGAGCACGAAATTGGCGACGTAGACCGGCAGTTTCAGGCCCGACACGAAGGGATGGCGCGCGGTCACCGGGGTCAGAATGCCCTTTTTCTCGGCGGTCTCGATGGCCTCCTCGCTGGTGCCCATCTTGTTGCATTCGGCAATGAAGGCGGCGATTTCGGGATTGTCCGCGGCGAGCGCGCCGCTCAACGGATGATTGGGCGAGAGCGCGCAAAACGAGGCGCCGAACAGCGTGTCCGGGCGGGTCGTGAACACCTCCAAGGGACCCTCCGCTCCGGCAGGC
>CAXMQD010000258.1:0-2064 GCA_964194965.1 uncultured Acidimicrobiia bacterium
GGTCGGTGGCCAGGCGGGCTCATGATTCTCGTCGGTCAGTACGACTCTCCTTTCGTGCGCCGGGTTGCCGTCGCGCTCAACCATTACGGCATCGCGTTCGAGCGGCAGGTCCTCTCCGTGTTCCAGGATTTCGACGCCATGCTTTCCGTCAATCCGCTGGGAAAGGTTCCCGCACTGATACTGTCCGGCGGAGAGCCTATCTACGACAGCCGGGCGATCGTCGAGTACCTGGAGGGCATTGCGCCGGCCGCCCGCCGCCTCACGCCTTCGGACGCGGGGCCGCGCCGCGAAATGCTGCGCATCGAGGCCGTCGGGTTGGGGCTAGCGGAAAAAACCTACGAACGCGGAATAGAGTTCTCGCGCCGAAGCCCGGGCACACAGGACCCGGCCTGGGTGGCGCGGCTCGAACGGCAGATCGGCTCGGCTCTATCCTGGCTCGAAGCCCTGCCCCAGGCCGAATGGCTGGTCGGGGATCGCATGACCCGGGCCGATCTCTCCGTCACCGTCGCGGCGACCTACGTCCTGGAGAAACTGCCGCAACTCTATGGCCCAGCGAATTTCCCGCGTCTCGAAGCACACCGCCGTAAATGCGAATCCTTGGCGCCCTTCGCGGCGGCCCCCTACTCCGCCGCCGAGGCCCAGGCCACGGGATGGCGGCCGGAAACTCGATCAGACTGAACTTGCCCGTGCCCCTCAGCCCTCCGCCAGGAGCGGCGTGCTTGCGTGAAATTCCTCGGGCGTGGCGGTGCCGGTCTCGCGGGTGGCGCCGAGGCTGGCGAGCGCGGCGGCCAGCGCCGTGCGGCGCTCCAGCAGGTGGTTGTACTGGGCGTCGCAGGCCGGGATCGGCGCCGGATAGGCGCGGATCTCCGCCGCCACCGCCTCCCGCAGTTGCGTAAGCCGGAACTGCAGCACATCCCATTCCGAATCGTCTGCCATGGGAGTAGCGTACCACATTCCCACGGCCCTCATGCCAAGTCACCGGGAGGCGAACCATGGCCGCGGAAGGCAAACATTACGACGGCGGCTGCACCTGCCGCCACCTGCGATATCGAATGACGTCGAAGCCGATGTTCGTTCATTGCTGTCACTGTCGCTGGTGCCAGCGCGAGACCGGCGCTTCTTTTGCACTGAATGCCCTTATCGAGGCAGAGCGTGTGGTTCTTCTCAGTGGCGTCCCGGATATCGTGGACACGCCATCCGCCAGCGGCAAAGGTCAGAGAATCTTCCGCTGCCCCAAGTGTCGAGTCGCGGTGTGGAGCAACTACGCTTTATCGGGCGGGATCGGCGCGGCGGTTCACTTTATTCGTGTCGGAACGCTCGACGATCCTGACCGAACGCCGCCCGACATTCACATTTTTACGTCCACGAAACAGCCCTGGCTGGTCCTGCCGCCAAACGCCCCGGCGGTCGACGAATACTACCGGACCGAAGAGACTTGGCCGCGAGAGAGTCTGGATCGCCGCGCGGCCCTGCTTGACGCGGCTTCGAACTAGGCGAAAAGGTTCTAGGCGAATCGCCCGCGTTCCAGCCAGCGGTGGCAATCGGGCGTTAGCTCCCGCGCCACGGCGTCGTCGTACATCTCGAGATCGCTTGCCGTCAGAACCGAACGCCAGCGGCCATTGGTGCCCTTGTTGATGAATGTCTTGGCGCCGCCCTTGAAACGTATATGGGCGTCGGGTTGGAGCGTTTCCGCATCCCGTTTCATACTTTTGAATTTCACCATCTCGGCGATACCCGCAAGCGTGGCCGGGGGACATTCGATCTCCAGGTAGGCGGCGATCCGGGCGATCTCCCCCTCCAGATCCGCCAGCAGATCGCCGAAGTGCACAAACAGGATGTTGGGCAGGTGTTTGTAATTCCACCAGGTCTGAACGTGGCGGAAGTTCGACCAATGAGGGTAACCCTCGCTCTCCCAGTCGAACCAGCCGTTATTGATCCACAGGTTCCAGAACTCCCGAATATCATCCGGACAGGGTTGAATGGGCGGCCCGACCCGTCCCGGCGTCTGGTTCATGGATTCGAGCATGGCCGGGGTATAGGCAGAATAATGGTTCCACATGGACA
>CAXMQD010000259.1:0-7614 GCA_964194965.1 uncultured Acidimicrobiia bacterium
CAACAGGTTGAGGATTTGCGATTGAATCGACACATCGAGCGCCGAGACCGGCTCATCGGCGATGATCAAGCGCGGGCGCAACGCGAGCGCCCGGGCGATACCGATGCGTTGGCGTTGACCACCGGAGAATTCGTGCGGGTAAAGTTGGGCCGCATCCGGCTCGAGCCCCACGGTCTCCAGCAAATCGACGACCGCCTCGCGCCGGCTGGCGCGGTCGCCGATGCGGTGGATGACCAGCGGCTCGGCGACAATCGTGCCAATGTTGAGGCGCGGATCGAGCGAGGCGAAGGGGTCCTGGAAGATCATCTGCATGTCGCGCCGTTTGGCGCGCAACGCGGCGGGGCCCAACGCCCGCAAATCCTCGCCATCGAATGCGATCTCGCCCGAGGTCGGCTCTAGCAGCCGCAGGATAGTGCGCCCGAGGGTCGACTTGCCGCAGCCCGATTCGCCCACCACGCCAAGAGTTTCGCCGCTCTCCAAAGTGAGGCTGACGCCGTCGACAGCGCGTATGCTGGATTTGCCTCGGCGCGAAACGAAATGTTTCTTCAATTCTGTGACACGCAACAGCTCGGTCATGGCGCTGGGTTCCAACAAACAACATCGTGTTCCGGCCCGACGGCGGCGACCGGCGGCATATCGCTGCGGCAACGTTCGGTGACGCGCGGGCAGCGGTCGGCGAAATGGCACCCCGTCCTGCGCTGACCGGGCGCGGGGACCATGCCAGGGATCGTCGGAAGCGTGGCGCGCCGCCGGCCAAGGCGCGGCGACGAAGACAGCAGGCCGACGGTATAAGGGTGGCGTGGATGACGGAACAACTCGCCGACGGCGGCACGCTCGACGATGCGCCCGGCGTACATGACCAAAACCCGCTCGCAGATTTCGGCGACGATGCCGAGGTCGTGGCTGATCAGTAAAACCGACATGCCGATTTCGGTCTGTAGGCGGCGCAGCAAATCGAGGATCTGCGCCTGCACGGTCACATCGAGTGCCGTGGTCGGCTCGTCGGCGATTAGCAGGTCGGGCCGGCAGGCGAGTGCCATCGCGATCATGACGCGCTGGCGCAAGCCGCCCGACAACTCGTGGGGGTATTGGTGAAGCCGGCGCTCGGCCGCGCCGATTCCCACCATACCGAGGATATCGATCGATTCGTGCCGCGCTTCGTCCGCGCTCATGCCGCGATGGATACGAAACACCTCGGCAATTTGGTAACCGATACTGAACGTAGGGTTGAGGCTGGTCATCGGTTCTTGGAAGATCATGCCGATGCGGTCGCCTCGAATGGCGCGCATTTGGGCGTTATCGAGCGCCAGCAGATTGTGTCCCTGGAATAGAATGCGCCCAGCGTCCAGGTGACTTGGCGGCGAAGGGTTGAGCCGCATGATCGACATCGCCGTCACGCTTTTACCACAGCCCGATTCGCCGACCAGTCCCACGGTTTCGCCCTTTCGAATCGCGAAGGAGACTTCATCAACCACGCGGGCGCGCCCGGCATCGGTGGTGAACGAGATGCTGAGTGAATCAACTTCGATAATTGGATCGGGTGGCATGGTGATAATGTCTACGCACCGCCGTCTGGTCGAGAGCGGCGATCCACGTCCGTCAATCGAACACGATCTTGGGGAAATAGAACGACACCACCCAATTGGGCTGGTCGACGATCTCGCTGATGCGCAGGTCGGCACAGGCGCTGCACAGCATGTAGGCTTCGGGGGCTGCGAGGCCATGCAAGCTGCCCAACAGATCGATCATGCCGCTCACCGCGTCCCTGGCGCCCTGCATCAGATCGGACCCGATGCCGGTCGTAACGTGATAGCCCTTTTCATCGAAGTGCCGCGACACCGGCCCGGGGGTCTCGTAGCGCGGGAATCGGAGATTGGTCCCCTTCACCAGATCGAAGGTGAGCGCCAGGCTCATCGGGCTTTCGATCGCGGTGCCGCAGACCTCGCCGTCGCCCTGGGCGGCATGGGTGTCGCCCACCGAGAACAGCGCGCCGGCGACTTCGACCGGAAGATAAAGCTCGGTACCGGCGCAGAGATCGCGGATGTCCATGTTGCCGCCGACTCGCCGCGGTGGAACGATGCTGTGCAATCCGGCCTCGCCCGGTGCCAGGCCGATGGTGCCGCAGAAGGGTTTCAACGGCACACGTCCGCCGGGGCCGTAGGCCGCGGGGGTTAGTGCCTGCGCGTCGTAGCTCCAGATGTTGAGCGCTGGTTCCGTGAATTGCTCGGCCAACAGGCCGAAGCCGGGGATGATCGCGGTCCATCCCCAACCCGACGGTACGAAGGATTCGATCGTTACCTTGAGTGCGTCGCCGGGTTCGGCCCCGTCGATGATGACGGGGCCGGTGACCGGATTGACCTTGGCGAAGTCGAGCGCCACGACATCCGCAACGCGCGACTCGGTATCGATTTGGCCGCCCGAAGCGTCGACGGTCTCGAATTCGACGCTATCGCCCGGCGCCACGGTCAGCACGGGTGGGTTGGAATTGTCCCACCCGAAGTGATGATGCTGACTGTGGATCGTGTGCTTATTCGACATCTTTGGCGTACACGTACTCGTAGTGGACCGGGATGTGAATCGGATCGGCGAAAAAGATGTCCTTGCCGCCGATGCGTGCCGAGTGCATAGCGAAACGGACCTCGTTCATCACCGGTACCCACGGCGCGTCATCCATGATCTTGTTGTAGATCTGGCGCCACGAATCGATGCGCGCCTCGGCCTGGTCGGCCGCGGCCATGCCGTCGGCCTTGGCGGCCAGTGCATCGATCTCCTTGTTGCAATACTTGGCCCAGTTCCAGCCGCCCGGAACCGCGCCGCCGCAGCCCAGGATCGGGCCGTAGAAGTTGGACGGATCCGGATAGTCCGCGATCCAGGCCATGCCACCCGACCACAACATCGGTGCGGTGCCTTCGCCGCCGGCATCGATCACGGTGGCCTGCGCCAGCGACTTGATCTCGGCCTTGATCCCAACCGCTGCGAGATCCTGCTGGAACGCCTGGGCGATACGCGGGTTCGGGTCCGTGTTCATGGCGTAGAGTTCGGTCGCGAAACCATCGGGATAGCCGGCTTCTGCCAGGAGCTGCTTGGCCTTCCCGGGGTCGAAGGCGTAACCCTTGTAGCTGGTGTCGTAGCCCGGCATCGCCGGTGGCAGCGGCTGGTTGGCGATGCTGGCGCGGCCATTGACGATCCTGATGATTCGCTCCTTGTTGATCGCCATGTTGACCGCCTGGCGCACCAGCTTGTTGTCGAACGGCGCCTTGGTCGTGTTCAAGGTGATGTAACCGGTGTGCAGAAGGCCGCCTTCGACGATCATGCCTTTGTTGGCCGGATCGGCCACCTCCTGCAGGAAGTTCGCTGGGGGAATCCCATCGCCGAGCACGTCGACCTCACCGCGCTTGAGGCGCAGCAGTGCCACCGAAGGGTCCTGACCGACCTCGAAGGTGATCTTGTCGAGGAACGGCGCGCCCTCGCGGAAGTAATCGGTGTTGCGCTCGAACACGACGCGCTGGCCCAGCGACCACTCGGTCATCCTGTAGGCGCCGGTACCGACCGGGTTGCGGCCGAAGTCGAGACCGTATTTCTCGACTTCCTCGCGCGGCACCGCGAAGGCGAAGTTGATGGCAACGATCTGCAGGAACGTCGCATCGGGCTGAGACAGCTGGATGACCACGGTGTGATCGTCCGGCGTAGTGATGCCCGAAAGCTCCGTCGCCTTGCCCGAAGCCATTTCGTCGAATCCCGCGATCTGCCAGAAGAAGCCCTGTCCGGGGCTCTGGGTCTTTGGGTCTACCGAGCGCTCGATCGAGTATTTGATGTCGGTCGGGGTCAGGGTGCGTCCGTTGTGGAACTTCACGCCCTGGCGAAGCTTGAATGTGTAGGTGAGGCCGTCATCCGAGATCGTGTAGCTCTCGGCGAGATCGGGGATCAGCTCGGTGGTCCCCGGCTTATAGTCCATCAGCCCGTCGAACAGGCTCTTGATCATGGACCAGTTCTGCCAGTCGTAGCCGATGGCCGGATCGAAAGTGGAGATATCGTCTTTATAGGTAACGACCATGGCGCCGCCCTGCTTAGGGCCCGCCTGTGCCGTGACGCCAGCGAGCGCGACAGCGGCGATGACTGTGGTTGCGAATAACCGTACCATTGTTATCGTTCCTCCCTTGTTCTGTTTGTTTACGTCATCTTTTCCTAGATTAACCGTGTCTCACGCGCGGATCAATTAACGATGTCGCGATGTCGGCAAGCAGGTTGCCGATGACGATACCGACGGCGGCGACCAGGGTGACGCCCATGATGATCGGAATGTCGATGCGCTGGATCGCAAGCCAGGCCAGTTGGCCGATGCCTGGCCAACCGAATACCGCCTCGACCACGACGATTCCCTGGGCGTAGAGGCCGATGTCGATACCGATCATGGCGACGATCGGCAAGATCGCATTGCGAAGCCCGTGCACCAGCACGACGCGCGATTCGGTCACACCCTTCGCGCGGGCCGTGCGTATGTAGTCCTGGCGCAATACGTCGACCATGCTCGAACGGCTCATGCGCGAGTACCAACCGGCGATGGTGACGCCGAGGGTGAGTGCCGGCAGGACGACGTGCCAGATCGTGCCGTAGCCGCCGAGCGGGAACAATTCGAGTTGGTAGGCAAAAACATAGATGAGTAGCAGCCCGACTACGAACTGTGGCGCCGATACGCCGACGAAGCTGAACACCATCACCGCCTTGTCGGACGGGCGATTGCGCCGCGTCGCGGCAAATATCCCGGCCGGAAGTCCGATCAGGAGTTCGAAGAATATCGCCGCGGCCATGAGCTGCAACGTCGCCGGCAGGCGGCTCGCGATCAACTCGCTGACCCGCGCCTTCTGGACGTAGGAACGGCCCATGTCGCCTTGCATCAGATTGCCCAGATAGCGGGCGTATTGCACCGGTATCGATCGATCGAGACCGAGCTGATGGCGAATCGACTCGACGGTCTGCGGGGTCGCGCTGCGCCCGGCGATCATGCGCGCGGGATCGACTGGAATGAGATACAGCAGGCCAAAGGTGATGATGGTGACGCCGAGCAGAATGAACGCTGACTGGAAAAGACGGCCGGCGAGGAATCGAAACATCACTCACGCCCCCTCTGGGTCGGGTCGAGCGCGTCACGCAGCCCGTCGCCCACGACGTTGAACGCGAGCGCAACCACCAGTATCGAAACGCCGGGGAAGAAAACCAGCCACGGGGCCGTAAGGAAATACGACTGGCTTTCATTGATGATTCCACCCCACGACGCCGTCGGCGGCTGCACGCCGATGCCGAGGAACGAGAGAGTCGCTTCCAGCAACACAGTTACGGATATCCCCAAGGTTGCCCAGACCAGAATGTGCGGCACCAGATGCGGCAGGATGTGAACCAGCAGAATACGCGGCCACGCGGCACCTAGAGCCCGGGCGGCCTCGATGAAGTCCCGTTCGACCAGGGAACGGGTCTGGGTATACATGACCCGCGAGGTCTGGACCCAGTTGACCAAGGCGATGACCATGACCACGATCCACAGGCTCGGCTTGAGGATCGCGGCGAGCGCGATGGCCAACAGCAGTGCCGGGAACGCCATCATGAGATCGGTAAATCGCATGATCGCAATGCCTACCCAGCCGCCGACGTAACCGGCGGTCGCACCAAAGGCCGTGCCAATACACACCGCCGCCGCGTTCGCCGCAATACCGATGATCAGTGAGGTACGGGCGCCATAGAGGAGGCGGGAAAACAAGTCGCGGCCCAGGGTGTCGGTCCCGAGCCAGAACTCGCCATCAGGTGGCCGCGGAGCACCCTGGAGGGTCAATCCCTCAAAAAATTGCATATAGGGATCGTAGGGGACGATGAACGGCGCGAAAGCGGCCGCCATCGAGATGGCGGCGATAACCATCGCACCAGCCACCGCGACCTTATCTTTCTTGAAGCGTCTCCACGCCTCACTCATACCGCATCCCCTCAGCCGCGCCAGCGCCCATGATTATGGCCAACTCCGCGGCACCCGGCAAATTCGTTCGATAGTGGGTCTCACCCCACGCCGGGAGCACCGAAGTCACTGAAGTTCGGTATGCCTGATGCCCGTCAACCTGATCTCCCGTAGGTCGCCTTTGGGTCATCTTTCCCCGTACGCAGGGGGAGTCAGCCACGTCCGGACCTGAAGGTAGACCGGACGATAACGACAGGATTCCAGACATTCGTACTCGGAAGTCCGGAGTTGGAGCCATTCCGGACATGGTGACGAGGTGGCTCTGACGGTAAGTTCTAGCCAAAGTCGGAAGTTTCAGGACATGGTCAACGACACCCAATCCAAGTCGAATGCCCGGACCGGACATTTGGAATTGGTGCGGTGTCTATTCGTCTAATTGTTTTTTGAAAATCTGCCCATAGCCGCTCAGAGTGTCATCAATGCCTGAAAGTCGTAAGGCAAGCCAGAATGCTGCTTGATTGGCGCTTAACACAGGCAGACCCAGCGTTGTCTCTATTGTCGCTATAGCGCCGATTGCGCGGAAGACGCCACCGCCAATAACCGCAACATCGGCGTTATCCGGTGTGTGGGATATGACCCATTCGTATATCTGATCAGGCGTCATGTCTCCGTAGTCGACGCGGAGCTTCACTTGCCCATGGCTAAGAACATCTATGCCTTGGTTTTGGAAGTAGGCGGCACCAAGAGCGTCAAGGTCATCTGAATACCAAGGGGGATGGATGAGCGCGATCCGCTCAGCATGAAGAGAGCGGAGCGCAATGACCAATGCTGAAGATTGAATAATCACGGGGATGTTTTTGGTATGTTTTTCCAGACGGCTCTTTAGCTTTTCATCCTCGTCCGCTCCCAAAATATAACTGCTGCTGGTAAAGGCAAATATGATGGCTTTTGGTTCCACCGCCGAAAGCAGCGCAGCGGCATCATCAACGGCGGGGCGTTCGGCGAATGCCCTCGCTATATCGGCATCAACGTGGGGAATAATCTCACCATCCGGGCCTACCATTCCCAGAGGAACACGGGCTGAATGAATGGAAATACCGGCGGGAGCTACCGCCTGAAACTCAGATTCTGGAACTGCGTCCATATGTGGTGTCAGAACGCCAATCCGTGCCCGCGTTCCTGACCCGTCTGGCATCCAATTGCTCACGTGCCAATAGCTCCGATGGTGTCTCTTATCCGTACAACTAATCCTTCGGATAAGGGATAATATTATCAGCGCAGCGACAACTCTTATTTCTGTGTTGGGGCTACTTCCGACATGGTGACGAGGTGGCTCTGACGGCAAGTTCTAGCCAGGAGCTGACTTGGGATTTTCATTCGACTAGGAACCAGCGGAGAAGTTCAGCGAATTGATCGCGTGAAGTTTGCAGCCGTGGAGAACCCTCATGCTCTATGTGGCTTTCTGCAAAAGACTTCGATGGGAATGATGCGTGCTTCCACAATACCGCGGGTACTGTTCGCAATAACCTCGGCCGCGAGATCACCATGGATCAGTTGTATGGCACGGAACGGCGGCTTCTCCCCACGTTCGACCATCGCACGCGACCGAGCGCCGAATGCTAAGGATTCCTTTGCCGTATCACGTGACTTCAAATCCGTGAATCCGCTAGCCT
>CAXMQD010000260.1:0-6417 GCA_964194965.1 uncultured Acidimicrobiia bacterium
CATCAACTCGACCAGCTTGGCGATGGTCGCCTTGGGGGTCTTGATCAGGTGCAGCAGCGCGTCGCAGATTTCGCCCACGTTGTGAGGCGGGACCGAGCTCGCCATGCCGACCGCGATGCCCTGGGCGCCGTTGGCCAGCAGATTGGGAAAATTGGCCGGCAGCACCGCCGGCTCCATGATCTCGCCGTCGTAGGTCGGACGGAAGTCGACCGCGTCTTCGTCGATACCCTCCAACAGCGCGGTCGCGACCGCCGTCATGCGCGCCTCGGTGTAGCGCATGGCCGCCGCGTTATCGCCGTCGATGTTGCCGAAGTTGCCCTGGCCGTCGATCAGGGGATAACGCAGGGCGAAGTCCTGGGCCAGGCGCACCAGGGCATCGTAGATCGACTGGTCGCCGTGGGGATGGAACTTGCCGATCACGTCGCCGACCACGCGCGCCGATTTCTTGAACCCGGAATTGGGGTCGAGGCGCAGCTCGCGCATGGCATAGAGCAGGCGCCGGTGCACCGGTTTGAGGCCGTCGCGCACGTCCGGCAGCGAGCGCGCCATGATGGTCGACAGCGCGTAACTCAGATAGCGCTCCCCCAGCGCATCCGTCAGGCGTACGTCGCGAATCTCTCCGCTCGGCTTAGGCATGATGGTCTGGCCCATGAATATCCTTGAGACCGGCCACTGTTAGGTGATTCGCGGAACTTGGGCCATCAAACATTGAGACTTCCTTAAAACCGCGTCGCCCGGTACGGCGACATATCGAGGCCGGGGTCGCGATCCGCAAGCAGGGACGCCACGATTTCGCCGGTCCGCGCGCCCAGCATCATGCCGCAGTGGCCGTGGCCGAAGGCGAAGACGACGTTGGAGAAACGTGGCGACCGTCCGATCACCGGCAGGGAATCGGGCATCGAGGGCCGGAACCCCATCCAGCGCGTCATGCCCCCGGTCTCGAGCCCCGGGAACCAACGCTTGGCGTGGCCCAGCAACACCTCGGCCCGGTCCCAGTTGGGCGCCGCCGCCAGCCCGCCGAGCTCCACCGTGCCAGCCACGCGCAGGCCGACCTCGAGCGGGCTGGCCACGAAGGCGCGCTCGACCGAATAGACCGGTAGGCGCGGCCCGACCCCGGGCTCGGGAAACTGCACGTGATAACCGCGCTCGGTATCGAGCGGCGGGTTGCTGCCGAGTTCGGCCGCGAGCCGCTTGGACCAGGCGCCGGCGGCGATCACCACGGCCTCGCAGGGCACGCGGCCCGTATCGGTCGCGACCCCGCGCGGGCCATCCGGGCCGATCTCGAAACCGCGCGCCTCGGCGATTTCGAGCTTGCCGCCGAGGCGCTGGAACGCGCCGGCCAGGACCTCGACCAGGCGCTGGCTGTTCACCGTGTAGCCGACGTCCGGGTAGTAGATGCCGCGCGCGAAGATCGGCGCCAGCGCCGGCTCGAACTGGCGCAGTTGCCCGGTCTCGAGCACATCGAAGCGCACGCCGCGGCGGCGCTGGAGATCGAGCATGGCTTGGTAGTCGGCCAGGCCGCGCTCGGTCTCGAAGACCGCGAGCCAGCCGCTGCGGCGCAACATCTCCTTGGCATCCGCGAGCTCGAGCAGGCCCTCGCAGGACGCGAGCGCGCCGTCGAGCAGGTGCATAAGCGCGATCGAGATTTCCTCGACCCGCGCGCGCCGGCTCGCCGCCACGAAGCGCAGCAGCCAGGGCGTGAGCCGCGGCAGGTAGGACCAGCGCAGCGCCAAGGGCCCGAGCGGGTCGAACAGCATGCCCGGCACCCGGCCCAGGATGCCCGGCGTCGCCACCGGCACCACCGACTCCTCGCCGATCATGGCGCCGTTGCCGAAGGAGGCGCCCGCGCCCAGGCCGTCGCGCTCGATCAGGGTGACCTGGAAGCCGTCGCGCTGCAGGCACAGCGCCGAACAGACCCCGACGATCCCGCCGCCGATGACCGCGACCCGGCGCTCGCCCACCCCGGCCGCCCGGCCCACCCCGGCCACCCGGCTCACACCGGCCGCGGTCCCGGTCATGCCGGCGGCGCCGGAAAGCGCTCGGCCAGGCGGCGGCGCGCGGGCGGCAGATCGCGGTGGTGTGGCGCGAAGACGTGGCGCTCCAGGAAGAACCCGGTCAAGGCCAGGCCCTGCTCGACCTCCTCGACCCCGCCGCCGCCGCGCCCGGCCAGGAACCCCGGCAGCGTCAACAGCTTGTCCCGGTAGGGCGCGCCGGCGGCCAGCGAGACCGCGCGGCCCGACTTGGGGCTGACGTAGGCGAGCTGGTCGTTGGCGCCGCCGGCGGCGCAGGACTCCAAATCGAGCCCAAAACCGAGCTCGGCCAGAAGCGCCAGCTCCCAGCGCACGTAGACCTCGGCCCAGTGGTCGCCGGGCAGCGCCTCCAACAGCGCCAGGAAGCCCTCGAAGCAGGCGGCGTGGGGTTCGCGCTCGGGCAGCGCGGTCTCGGAGACCGCGGCGGCCGCGCTCAGCGCCGCGAGCCGCGCCGGCGCGTCGAGCACCCGCGCGGCGTGGCTCTCGACCAACTCGCAGGTGTAGTTGCCCAGGTGGTCGGCCAGGCGCGCGCTCCAGCTCGCCGCCACCAGGTTGCCCGGCTGATAGAGGCCGCGCGCGCGCTTGCCCTGCCCGCCGCGCACCAACCCGGCATGGCGCCCACGATGCCGCGTCAGCAGTTGCAGCACCACCGAGCTCTCGCCATGGGGTCGCGCCGAAAGCACGATACCGTCGTCAGTCCAATGCATAGGGAAGGTTTAGCAGAACCGTGGAGAGCAATGTAGACGCGATTAGCCTAGCCCTAAAATGATAAGCCATGCAAACAGCATCGCGTCACATAGAGTAATCACTTGAGAAAGCCCTATCAGGCGCCGATTTCCGATGTCATATAGCGCCGAGCGATGGTCCCTTCGCCATTCTGCTTGATGAGAGGCTAATACCAGCAGAGGTCAGGTCTCATCCACTAGGATAGCTTCCCCTTTAACTAACCATGAGAAACCGAAGGCAAGCATTGCGATCGACTCGAGCCAGAAGCGTGGATGGAGACTCTCAATTGTGCTCAAAGTGTCTTCTGGCAACAGCTCGAGTTTTTGGATCGAAAATTCAAGTGCGATTAATGCCAATGCCAAAAGCATGACGTAGCCGCAGGCCTTATATACGCTATTCCGTTGGCGCTTTTTCGGTGTTATTTCGCGGTCGGACTTGGTAAAGAGACAAATCGAGAAATACGCGAGCGTGAGGAAAAAGCCTGCCGCGAACACGAAATGGGCACGCTTGATATATGTCAAAATATCGGCGGTCCCGGGAGAGACTGTCAGGAGTATTCCCCGAGAGGTGTCTCCCATGTCGGGCAGCGTGGGAAAAAGCGCAAGGCCTATAGCACAAAAACAAGCGAAATCACCGGCACGATCGTCTCTCGGCTCGTAACCCTTGTAGGCGAAAAGAAATATTCCGATAACGCAAATGGTTCCGACGAAGACGTCGCCCAGTCCCGTGTGATAATAGGCGCTGACCGAGCTTCTGATTCCCGGTGCGGCAAGTAGCATGCCGCCAAAGCCGAGAATAAACGGAAGTGCGCAACCCAGGTATCCGATGCCCTTGCGCAATGTGAGATAGGATTCCAGGTGACGGTTTTCGATGTCTATCTTGTGGTTCATGGTCTCGCTCCTAGCGTTCCCGCGAGCAACCTCCGAAACCTAACGAAGTTTTGATGGGCCAGCGCAAGATGTGAAAGCCCGGTTCGGCTCCCCATAAGATACCGTTAAAGCGACGCGAGCGGCGCCGATCATCATGACCTCCAGGTTTGCGGAGATCATACCATCTCACAACCTTCGATGGAACAGTATTTTCTCTGCAGTCAACCGACGACGTGATTATGGAGATCGGCTCGGAATTGGAAGACCATTTGTCCGGATTTTCCGTCATCCAGACACACTCCTCCCGTCGATTTCACCTTGCCGTAGATTTTCTCGGCCAGCAGCGCCAGCTCCCAGCGCACCTAGACCTCGGCCCAGTGGTCGCCGGGCAGCGCCTCCAACAGTGCCAGGAAGCCCTCGAAACAGGCGGCGTGGGGTTCGCGCTCGGGCAGCGCGGTCTCGGAGACCGCGGCCGCCGCGCACCAACCCGGCATGGCGCCCACGATGCCGCGTCAGCAGTTGCAGCACCACCGAGCTCTCGCCATGGGGCCGCGCCGAAAGCACGATGCCATCGTCAGTCCAATGCATGGGGGAGGTTTAGCAGGACGGCGGGGAGCCGGGGAGCCCTGCCGCGCCCGGTAGCGTCAACATCTGACGATCTACCAAAACAGCACCCGGATGCTATGTCTCTGAACTGCGCTTGCCGGCATTGTCCACGTGGGTGGCCCAGATAGAACGATGTCCGCTTTATCGAAGTTTTCGTCTGCTTCACTCCCGGTTTCAGACCCTCCCGGCAGTGCCGCCGTAAGATCTCTTGTGACCCATCTCGGAAATCAGTTACTTAGTCGCTGGCCCGGGCAGGACGCATCTGCACCCTGCCCGGAGACTGCACTTTCATACCTTTTCCAGCGAAACTTCGACCGGCAGGGACTTCAAACGATGTCGTAAACGGGCGAGAACTGCGCCAGCGATTTTAGCGTTTCAGCATCCGCTTCGGATTTGACCTGCATCCTGACGCGAACCTTGAAAAACCTTTGCGGACTTTGTTATCGAGACCAAGGAATCCTCTTAGATCAAGGTCACCTTGCCACAATGCTGCGTGCATGGGCCATCGCAGAACGGGGGATGGGACTAATCTTTGCGTCGGCACCCTCGCCAAACGGAAGTACAGTCACACATCCAACCCGCCAACAAGCGCCACCATTCCGGCGGCACCAACGTTCGAATTGAGCACGTATGCTACAGGCGCATTTGAGGTGGTGCTTGACGATAGGTAGTGGGTGACGCTTGACCAGGCCAACGATCAGCTGATCCTGACGACGACACGGTGACCGGCCGGCTAATCGTCCGCTGGCTGCGAATGCCTCTCCATGTCCAGAGCCCAGCCCAGCCTAGCGCGAAGAGAAAGATCGGCGGTAATAAGAGGATGCTTACCGCATGTATCAGATTTCCTTGGCCCGCATCCCGCGCGGCGTAACCTGGCTCAAACTGATAGATCCACTCGCCGTAGCCTAGACCGGGCGCATTCAATTGAGTCCAATGGGCCGAATCCGTGTCCGGGCGTAACTCAGCGGACATACGCGTGGAAACGTCCCGCCGTATATCTTTCTGCATCACAAAGCCAGCGCCTACCAGCCACACGATGCTGGCGGTTAACCACAGCCCAAAAAGCCCACGACGCCAGTCTATTGAATGCATGAAGGCTTCTGTCGCTGTTTCCCAGCGGCTTGTAGCACGGCCAACATCTGGCCATTTTCCCGCCGAAAACGTCGCTAAACCATCCAAAATAGAGGACAATTCAGATCGAGCACCTTGGCCGACGGCTCCCGATCCCTCAATTTGAACTCGACGTGCCGCAGCAGCGTCGGCGCCGGTGGCGCTCATGTCGCTCCTCCCTAGCGTCAAATCATCTGCCGGTTCCAACCAATTCTTCGAGGGTGAATGGCTTAGTCATAATGCTGTAGACATGGCCCAGGTCCCAAGTCGTCACCCGTAACCCTGCCGCGCCGCAGCCATAACGGAATCGGCGGCATGTCGATTTCAGTCAGCATCTTTGCCTATACAAGAGCTCACATGAGTCCGGCTAATGGGTCATTTTGGTAATTAGCCTCTCAAGATCCCCTCTAGCCGATATAGCGATCATCAGATCGCCCTCACAAACACAAGCTTGCTCTAGCCGATCACATAGGACATCGAGCTTGATCAGCACGTCACCTAGCGTTTCTGCCTTCAAGTGGCTGATATCTTGCTCGATGCCGTCATGCGTCTCGACCCATTGCACAGCGGCCCCTTGGTCAAGGGGCGCCACCTTTCGGTAAGCCAACAACTGCTCCTGGGCCTCTTCGATCCGTGTCATAGGTCAGTTTCTTTCTTGTGTGATTTCATTCGAGAAAACAGAAGCATGGATTAACAATTGTTAACAAATTGTTAACAAATTAGCCTGCTAGGGCTAAGCGGCTAGCCCTGACAGATAGGTCAGGTGAAGAGCTGTGCTGGCCTGCGGCGCGCTTGTCCAGCAAAACGGACCTGGTGCAGAGTTGCCGCCGCCATGAGTGGGCTACCGGAATCGGAGGTTGTCGAGTCGAAGGAGTCGCCCGCGTGGGCGGCTGGGTCCAGTCAAGGTTACCTTTTATCGAGAAACCGCTCGGCGACGGCGATCTCGGCCGGGGTCATTTTGCCGATCAGATGCTCCAGATTGGCGGCGGCCTTGGTGGGGTTGAGCCCGGAACTGCGGGCGCCGCGCACATACCAATAGTAGGCCTGGACGTAGTTCCGTGCCACGCCCCGGCCCT
>CAXMQD010000261.1:0-1874 GCA_964194965.1 uncultured Acidimicrobiia bacterium
CCTACACCCGCACTTGAAAGACGATCTTGCCGCGGACGTGGCCGGCTTGGCTGAGCTCGTGGGCTTGGCGCGCCTCGGATAGCGGCAGGGTCTTGGTCTCCGGCGGCTTGACCGCGCCGTCCGCCACCAGCTCGAGGACCCGCTCCAGGTGCGCCCGGTCGCGGCCGACGTGGGGGCGGGTCACGGTCACGTCGTCGCGCGGGCTGGTGAAGTCCTTGGGCGGCGGCGCGATATGGATGAGCCGCCCACCGGGCTTGAGCACGGCGAAAGAACGCGCGTGCACCTCGCCGCCGATGGTGTCGAACACGACATCGCAGTTTTCGACCGCCTGGGCGAAGTCCTGCTTGGTGTAGTCGATGGTTTCGTCCGCGCCGAGGTCGCGCAGGTAGGCGTGGTTGACCGCCCGGCCGGTAACGATCACATGGGCGCCGACGTGGCGCGCGACCTGCACCGCGAAGCTGCCGACCCCGCCGGCGGCGCCGTGAATCAGCACCCGCTGCCCGGCCGCGAGCTTGGCTTCGTCCTCGAGCGCGACCAGGGCGGTCAAGCCGGTCAGCGCCAGCGCCGCGGCCTCGGCGTGGCTGAGCGATTCCGGCTTTTTGGCGGCGAGCGCGGCGGAGATCGAAATCGCTTCGGCGTAACAACCCTCGATACCACGCTCGGTGACCGCGAAGACCGCATCGCCGGGCGCCAGGTCGGTGACGCTTTCGCCCACGGTCCGCACCACGCCGGAGAAATCGCGGCCCAGAATGTGGGGCAGGTCGAGCCCCGGCTCGCCCGCCCGCGGGCCCGCGCGCACCTTCCAGTCGGCCGCGTTCACGCTGGCGGCATGGATATCGACCACGACCTCGCCCGGCCCGGCCACCGGGTCGACCGCCACGCCCAGGTACAGCGCCTCGGGCCCGCCGTAGTCGTCGAACAACACCGCCTTCATCGTCCACCTCCTAATACCAATGGTCCTTAATTATGACCAACGTCAATCCTAACGCCGCGACGGCTGGCCGCAAGGTTCGAGCCGGCGGGCGCCTAGGCAAGAGTCGCCGATGGGGGTTTTTTTGGAGGCCGCAGGGAATAATTTGGAACGCCGTTTGTTTGTAGAGATGTCCGCCGGCGTCTGCCGGCATCACCCTTTAGGGAGGCACCCTCATGAAAACTCTCCTTTCCGCCGCCGCCGTCGCCGCACTGATCGCGGTTGCGAGCGCCCCCGCCCTGGCCGGCACCTGCCCCAAGATCATGAAGAAGGTCGACGCGGCACTGGCCGCCAGCCCGCAACTGACCTCGGAGCAGATGACTGAGGTCACCAAGCTGCGCGCCGAGGGCGAGGTCCAGCATAAGGCCGGCAGTCACGCGGACTCGGTCGACTCGCTGAACAAGGCCATGGCAATCCTCGGCATGTAACCTCGGGACGCCTTCCCGCCGCCCGGCCCTGGCGCTAGACTATTCCCCCAGTAGCGCCGCGGGGTGCCGGGTGGCGGCGCGCGCGCAATCGAGGCAAGGAGGCTCGTGCCAGGTGGACGAAACGCGGCGGCTGATCGTCGACCAGATTCCGCATCTGCGGCGCTATGCCCGCGCGCTTCTGGGCGATCCCGATGCGGCGGACGATCTGGTCCAGGACAGCTTGACCCGGGCCATGACGCGCCTGCACCTGTGGCGGCCCGGGACCAACATGCGGGCTTGGTTGTTCTCGATCCTGCACAACCAGCACGTCAATGCGGCCCGCCGCCGCGCCCGGCGCCCCGACCGGGTCGGTCTGGAGCCGGACCACGATGGCTTGCACGCGACCGCGCCCAGCCAGGACGCCGGGCCGGCGATGCGCGATTTGGGGCGCGCCCTCGCCCAGCTCTCCGAGGACCAGCGCCAGGTGGTGCTTCTGG
>CAXMQD010000262.1:0-4172 GCA_964194965.1 uncultured Acidimicrobiia bacterium
ATAAGAAAGGCCTGCCATGACCGAGATCACCGTGGCCGCGACTCAGATGGCCTGCTCTTGGGACCTCGAGCGGAACGTCGAGAACGCGGTCGAACTGGTGCGCGAGGCCGCCGGCCGGGGCGCGCAAATCGTGCTGCTGCAGGAGCTGTCCGAGACGCCCTATTTCTGCAAGGACCAGAAGCCGGAGCATTTCGCCCTGGCCCGGCCGGCCGCGGACCACCCCCTGCTCGCGCGCATGAGCGAACTCGCCGCCGAGCTCGGCGTGGTGCTGCCGGTCAGCTTCTTCGAGCGCGCCAACACGGCTTGTTACAACGCGCTCGCGGTGATCGACGCCGATGGCCGCAACCTGGGCCTATATCGTAAGAGTCACATTCCCGGCGGCCCGGGCTATCAGGAGAAATTCTACTTCACGCCCGGCGACACCGGCTTCAAGGTCTGGAACACGCGCCACGCCACCATCGGCGCCGCGATCTGCTGGGACCAGTGGTTCCCCGAGGCCGCGCGCGCCATGGCGCTGCACGGCGCGGAGCTACTGTTCTACCCGACCGCGATCGGCTCCGAGCCCCAGGACGCGGGGCTCGACAGCAAGGGCCATTGGCAACGCGTCATGCAAGGCCACGCGGCGGCCAACATGATCCCCCTCATTGCCAGCAACCGCATCGGCCGCGAAGAGGGCGACACCTGCGCGCTCACCTTCTATGGGTCCTCCTTCATCGCCGATCAGACCGGCGCCAGGCTCGCCGAGGCGCCGCGCGACCAACCCGCGGTCATCGCCGCGACCTTCGATCTCGAAGTCCTCCGCGCCCAGCGCGCGTCCTGGGGCCTGTTCCGCGACCGCCGCCCCGACCTCTACGGCCCGCTGATGACCTCGGACGGGGGGAGCGGGCTGGGTTAACGCCCTTGCCGGTCCAGGACCTCGATGGTGACCGTGATGTTAGGTAGCTCGGGGATTCGCCCGCGCGCATGACACGGGGCGTTCGGAAACCGCATTTCCGTTCAAGGTTCCCAAGGAAAGCCGCGGCGGCCGCCGCAAGGGTGAACCCACCGGAACGGGCGATCCTATCTTCGGCGATGACACGGCCGCCCGGGGGTACTATTTAAAGAGCGAGAGCGGCCATTCCAGCCGAACGCCGCCGCGGGAAACGCCGGGTTAGCTCAGTTGGTAGAGCGCTGGTTTTGTAAACCAGATGTCGCGGGTTCGAATCCTGCACCCGGCACCAGCGGTGGCCGCGGATGACGCAGCCGCAATTGACGCCACCCTGCCGGCCGCGCGCGAGCGGTCAGTTAAAGAACATGGCGACCAGGCTGACCGGCCAGATGAACCCAGCCCCGATCGACGTCGAAAAGGCGTCCCCGGCCACCAGCCCTTCCTCCAGCTTCACCACCAATTGGTACAGGAACACCACAAAAGCGATGGCGGCATAGAGGCCAAGCACGATGCCGATGTTTTTGGTCATCCGATATCACCTGATAAGACGGTTTCCGGGACGGAAATCGGCATATAACGACCCCACATCCACCGACGCCGGAATGCGCCCGCGAATCGAATCGGGTGAATCGTAGCACGCGCCCCAATCCATGGGAACCGAAGCCAGGGATTCATATCACCGATATGTTGCGACCGCCGGCACCGGATCGCCGTTTGCCGGCCTCCATGCGATTTTTGCGCTCGAATCATTCCTCCCGGCCCGGATCCCGAAAGACCCATGCGCCGTGTCGGTCCGGCCGGCAATCAGATATACCCACAATCCATTTCCTCGATTTCGAACTTTGCCAAGGGAGCCTGTCGATGTTTTTTCAGTTCGATTATATCGTCCGAGCGTGAAACAATTGCGGCCCTGGCCCGCGAAACGCCGCACTTCGGGTCTCCAGGCGTCGCGTCGTGGCAACTCCCAAGGCCATCCGCGGCCGGATTCTTTGTGGACTTCGCTCGATATTTGAGAGATTTTTCCTTCGCGACGGGATTGAACGGTCCATTGCGCCGTTTTCGGCTAATATGGGCTCGGGGCCAAGAACCCTGACGAATTCTCGCGCGGAACCGGGGAAAGGAGACCCAGTGCAAGGATCGGCCCATAAGCGGCGCAGGAAACCCCTCAAACCATCGGGTCCGAATTCGCATGGGCGGATTTTCTCCGTTGCCGTGACGTTCAGCGTCTTGGCCCTTGCCGGCCCCGCCAGCGTCTTGGCCCTTGCAGGCCCCGCCGCCGCGGGAAATTTGACCATCGCGCCCTCCCTCGAACTGCGCCAGATCTATTCCGACAACGTCGACCAGGAGCCCGACGGCCTGGACGAATCATCGTTGATCACCGAGATCGTACCAGGCTTCACCTTGCGATCGGAATCGGCGCGCGCGACGGCGGCGCTCGACGTCTTTCCGATCATCAGGTACCAAACGGCTGGTGAGGACGAGGGCTTTACCCTGGCCGGCGGTCTTGCCGGCCTCGGCACGGTAGAGGTCGAAGAGGACCTGTTCTTCATCGATGCCGAGGCTTCAATCAGCCAACAGGTGCTCAGCAACAAATCGGGTAGCTCGACAGCAGACGAGAACCCCGTCGGGGTCTTCCTCGTGAGCCCTTATCTCCAGAATCGGTTCGGTGGATTCGCCGTGGGCGAGGCTCGCTACCGGCTGAGTCAAGTCTTAATCGGCGATCAGGAGGATGCGGGACCCTTCACGGTTTCGGACAGCACCAACCACAGCGTGAACCTGTCGCTCGATAGCGGCGCCGATTTCTCGCGCCTCAAGTGGGAAGTGATCGCCCGGGCCTCCTACGAGGACCGCTCTGACGACGACGACGTCGAGCGTTGGGAGACCGGCCTGTTGACCGAATACGCCATCAACCGATCGATTTCGGTCATTGCGGGCGCCGGTTACCAGTTCTTCGACGACGGCGAACCCGCCAACGACGTTGATGACCCGGCCTGGCAGGTCGGTTTCCACTGGCGGCCCGGCCCGAGAACCGATCTCCGGGTCACTTATGGCCAACTCGACGCCGAGCGAGGCCCGACCGTGGATTTCAGCTACAAAATCAGCTCGCGCACCAGCATTACGGCCAGCTATTCCGAGATCCTGGAGAACTCCCAAGAACGTCTGGCTCGCAACACGTCCTTTATCGACCTGGACTCGGAGACCGATCAATTCATCGACCCACAAACGGGTCTACCCTTCGATGTCAATCAAAGCCCGTTCGATATCGATAACCAAACCTCTCGCGTCAAGGCTTTCCACTTGGGCCTAAATGGCGCCCGCGGGCGCAACACTTTCTCACTGAATGGGACAGTTCAAAACGAGACAATCGAGCCCGGGGGTCTAGAGGAAGACGTCATCGGCCTAATGGGCCGCTTCGCCCGGCGGATAACTCCGCACCTGACGCTCGATCTCTTCGCGGGCTACGAACAGACCGAGTTCGATGACGGCCAGGAAGACGATGAATACAGCGTGAATACTGGTTTAAGTTACCGTCTCTACGAGAATTTGCAGGCTGGCGTGCGATATGGCTTTCGCTTGCAAAATTCGAATGTCGACGCCAGTGAATATACCGAAAATAGGGCAACCGTCAGTCTACGAATGACTTTCTAGAGAATATGGCGCTTCTCGGTGAACGCGGCCAGATCGCTATGTGGCCTTACCCATAATTTATATGCCGGTATTTTCGAAGGATGAACGGCCGTCAAAGTGTTAATAGTTCTGGATATTCGGCCTATTTTGTGACTAAGGTACGTCTGCTGATCGGATGATTCGAGGCGCTGACGCTTGGGATCACGTATGGTAGCGCTAGGATTAGCCACCTTATGATAGTCGCGAAACCGCGTTTAGGCCGTCTTGGAGATGGCCCGGCTGTCGCGTCAGAACCAGCATAGGGAGTGGCACTATGATCAAGAAGTTACTAGCAGTCGCAGCCATTGGATTGTTCGCCGTGGCGAGCACCCAGGCAATGGCCGTGGAAAAGACCACCATCGGCAATGCCCGGACCGTGGTCAAAACCGTCACCGGATCTCTGGATGCGGAACGCCGGAATATCCAGCTGCTGGACGATATCTACCACAACGAGGTCATCGAGACCGGCGACGAGAGCGCGACGGAGTTCGTCTTTCTTGATGATACCAAGCTTGCGCTTGGGCCGAACTCGAGCCTGGTGCTGGATCGCTTCGTCTACGATCCGGCGTCGGACACG
>CAXMQD010000263.1:0-3743 GCA_964194965.1 uncultured Acidimicrobiia bacterium
TCCGGGCGGCTGGCCTGCAGGCCGACCGCGCCGAAGGCTTCGGCCAGTTTCACGAAGTCGGGCAGCGAGGCCGTATAGCTATGGGAATAGCGGCCGCCGTGCAGCAGCTCCTGCCACTGCCGGACCATGCCCATCCACTGATTGTTGATGATGAAGATCTTCACCGGCAGGCCGTACTGGGCAACGGTGGAAAGCTCCTGAATGTTCATCAGGATCGACGCTTCACCGGCAATGTCGATGACCAGGGCCTCGGGGTGGGCGACCTGAACCCCGACCGCGGACGGGAATCCGTAGCCCATGGTTCCGAGACCGCCCGAGGTCATGAAATGGCGCGGCTTCTCGAACTTGTAGAACTGCGCCGCCCACATCTGGTGTTGGCCGACCTCGGTGGTGATGTAGGCGTCGCGGTCCTTGGTCAGCTCGTAGAGCCGCTCGATCGCGTATTGCGGCTTGATCACCTTGTTGCCCTGTTCGTAGCGCAGGCAGTCGCGGCCGCGCCACTCGTCGATCTGCTTGTGCCAGGCCTTGAGCGCCCTCTGGCTCAGCTTGACGCCGCGCGCGTTCCAGGCCTTGATCAGCGCGTCGAGCACGCGCCCGACGTCGCCGATGACCGGCAGGTCGACGACCACGTTCTTGTTGATCGAGCTCGGGTCGATGTCGATGTGAATCTTGCGTGCGTTGGGCGAGAATTCGTCCAGCCGTCCGGTGACGCGGTCGTCGAAGCGGGCGCCCACGGCGATCAGCAGATCGCTGTTGTACATGGCCAGGTTGGCCTCGTAGGTACCGTGCATGCCCAGCATGCCGAGCGACAGCGGATCGCTGGCCGGGAACGCGCCCAGGCCCATCAGTGTGGTGGTGCAGGGCGCGCCGAGGCCGCGCACCAGCCGGGCCAGCAACGCGCTCGCGCGGTCGCCGGAATTGATCACGCCGCCGCCGGCGTAGATCACCGGCCGCTTGGCCTTGGCGATCATGTCGACCGCGGTCTCGATGGTCTGTCGGTCGGGCTTGAGCTGGGGCCGGTAGCTCCGGTGTTTGAACTCGATGGGCGGCAGGTAACAGCTGCTTTTCGCCTGCAGCACGTCCTTGGGCAGGTCGACCACCACCGGGCCGGGCCGGCCGCCGCACGCCACGTAAAACGCCTCGTGGACGATGCGCGGCAGGTCCTCGACCGACTTGATCAGATAGTTGTGTTTGGTGCAGGGCCGGGTGATGCCGGTGGTATCCGCCTCCTGGAACGCATCGTTGCCGATCAAATGAGTCGGCACCTGCCCGGTCAAGCAGACCACCGGCACGGAATCCATCAGCGCGTCGGTCAGCCCGGTCACCGCATTGGTGGCGCCCGGCCCCGAAGTCACCAGCACCACGCCGACTTTGCCGGTCGAACGCGCATATCCCTCGGCCGCGTGGACCGCCGCCTGTTCGTGCCGGACCAAGATGTGGCGCACCGCGTTTTGCTGGTGGAGCGCGTCGTAGATCGGCAGCACGGCGCCGCCGGGATAGCCAAAAATAGTGTCAACGCCTTGATCTACCAAGGCTTTGATCAACATTTCAGATCCGGTCAACTGTGCCGGCGCCATATCCCGATCTCCCTGCGAGGCGGATTGTCGTTATCCTGGTTCCGCGCCCCACGAAAAGGCGCGAAAACAAGGGCCGAACTAGCCATTTTCGGCCGTGCGGAGGCGGTAACCTAGTCGCTCGCAACTAGCCGGTCAACAGAAACCGACGAATAATTGCAAAGATTTTCGGGTCTAGACTTTTCGAATCTTTCTCATTCAGGATTATCGTCCGCACTGAACTCGGGGGCGCCTGGGGGGGCGCCTGGGGGGGCGCCTGGGTGCGCAGCCAGGTCATCTGGCGCTTGGCGTAGTTGCGGGTCGCTTGCTGGGCCTGGGCGACTGCCGCATCCAGGCTCAGCGTGCCGTCCAGGTGCCGGCCAAGCTCGCGCACGCCCAACGCGCGCATCACCGGCAGCCGCGGATCGAGGCCGAGCGCGCGCAGTCCCCGGACCTCGTCGAGCGCGCCCCGTGCGATCATGGCGAGAAAGCGGGCGTCGCAGGCGGCGTACAGCGCGGCGCGCGGCGGCAGCCGCACCAAACGTAGAAAACGACAGCCCGCGGCGTCACCCGCCGACGCGCCGTCCGCCTGCCATTCGGCCAGGGATCGGCCGGTCGCCTCCAGCACCTCCCAGGCGCGGATCAGGCGCTGGCTGTCGCTGGGTCTCAGGCGCTTGGCCATGTCGGGATCGCGGGCGGCGAGTTCGGCGTGCAGCCCGGGGCCGCCCAACTCCCGGTGGCGCGCTTCGGCAGCCGCGCGCACCGCCGCGGGTACCTCGGGGACCTCGGCCAGGCCCTCGATCAGCGCGCGCAGGTAAAGCCCGGTGCCGCCGACCACCAGCGGCGTCTTGTCGGCAGCTTGGGCGGCGGCGATTTCGGCCAGGGCCAGGTTGCGCCAGTGCCCGGCGGAGCAGCGTTCGCGACCGGAGACGGTGCCGTACAGCCGGTGCGGCGCCCGCGCCAGGGTCTCGGCCCCGGGGCGCGCGGTCAGGATCTCGAGCTCCCGGTAGACCTGCATGGAATCGGCGTTGATCACGACGCCGTCGAGCGCCTCGGCGAGATCTAGCGCGAGCGCCGACTTGCCGCCGGCGGTCGGCCCGGTGACGACCACGACCGGCGGACGCGTTTCGGTCTGTAAGAATTCCGGCATAACTTTCCGCGCTTGTACCAAATACCAAGAACCGCTGATTATGGCCCATGGACTCCGTGCTTACCCTGATCGGCGATCCCGCTTCAAGCGCCGTGGCCCCGGCACTCGCCGAGGCCGCGGGCGCCGCGCTCGCCGAGACCGGCGCGCGGGTCGCGCCGCCGGACTGGCTGGCGCCCGGTATCGCCTGCGACCTGGCCTTCGGTGGCGTGTCGCTCGCGATTGCCGGAGCCGCGGCCCGCGAGCGCCTCGACGGTGCGCCGCTCGACCTGGCCGCCCAACCCGCGGCGGGGCGGCGCAAGGGCTTGCTGGTGGCGGATATGGAATCGACCATCATCGGCCAGGAACTGGTCGACGAGCTGGCCGAGGCCGCCGGCATCCACGACCGCATCGCCGCGATCACCGCGCGCAGCATGGCCGGAGAGATCGACTTCGCCGGCGCGCTGCACGAACGCGTCGGCTTACTCGCGGGACTGTCCGTAAGCACTTTGGACCGGGTCGCGGCACGCATCACCTTCAATCCCGGCGCCCGCACATTGATCCGGACCGTGCGCGCCGGCGGCGCCTATACCGCGTTGGTAACCGGCGGCTTCACTTGCTTCGCCGAAATCGTGGCACGCGATTGCGGCTTCGATGAAATGCGCGGCAACACGCTGCTGATCGAAGGAGACTGTCTAAGTGGGGAGGTCGGCGCGCCGATTCTCGGGCCCGAGTCCAAACTGGCGATACTGCGCGAGCTGGCCGGGCGCCACGGACTCAACATGGCGGCAACGGCGGCGGTCGGCGACGGCGCCAACGACCTGGCCATGGTGCGCGCCGCCGGGCTGGGCGCCGCCTACCGGGGCAAGCCGGTGCTGCGCGAGGCGGCCGGTTTCCGGATCGACCACGGCGACCTCACCGCGCTGCTTTACCTGCAGGGCTATCGGCGGACCGAATTCGAGAATTGAGCCAGCTGGGCGCTCAGCTCTTGTCGATGCGCACGGCGACCCATTGGTAGTCGCCCTCGCGAAACACCAGCAGCGTGACCACCCGGTATCCTTCGT